>DATITT010000523.1:0-10238 GCA_035467435.1 Arthrobacter sp.
CGCGATCGTCAAGGACGCGGACAAGACCTGGCGGCTCAGCCCGCACGGCATCGACACGGTGATGGACTGGTTCGGACTGGAGCGCGGGCAGGCGCTGCGGCTGTGCAGCCAGCGGGTCCACGGGCACCTGTTCACGGCGGAAGCCCAGGCCATGGCGCGGGCACTGTCCGCGCTGGAGTCGGTGACGCTGTGGCCGCAGCGGCAGGCGCTGTCCGGCGGGGACTAGGAACGTCTGCCGGGACGCGCCGGGGGCACGCTGGGGCTGCACTGCAGGGCATCGTCCCAGCTCAGGCCTAGAATGGTCACAATGATCCCTGAACATGCTGTCGCCGCCGAAGGGAAGAATTCCCTGAGCGTGCGCGCGGGGATCATTGAATCCGTCTGGCGCCCCGGTTCGTTTGTGGACGTCGACGACGCCAAGGACGCCATGCTGGCCGTGGAACGAATCAGCGGAGGCACTCCGATGCCGATGCTCTCCGAAATGACCGACGTGGAGATCAGCGCCGCGGCCAGGTACGAGTTCGCCCAAACGACGGGCGTGCTGGCCATCGCGGTCCTCGGATCCAGCGCGGTGGACCGCGTGATCGCCGCCGCCATGAGCCGGCACACGCTGTACCCGCACGAGTTCTTCATCTCCAGGAACGCCGCCATCACCTGGCTGGCGGACGCCGTCAAAGGCCGGGCTTAGGTTCTCCCTGTTTGGTTGGGGCCGGGTGGGCCTCCGGCGCCGGTGATATTCGTCCCCGGGGCGCCTGGCGGCTCAGACTCCGCTGAGGGTGTCGATGTAATCCAGCGTTTTGGGACTGACATGCCGCACGGCCGCAAGGGCCTCCCGGAGAACGGTTCTCCTGGCCTGGTCACCCAGCGTGCCTCGCAGTTCGAGTACCGTCTCGATGCCCTGACGCTCGAACACACAGGTGATGTCCTCGACCTGGGCCAGACGGCCCGGCGAGGGCCAGTCGATTACTTCCGAGAGCTTCCCCGTATCGAGGTGCCGGCGGAATCCGCTGGTCGTGGCGGCATCCGGCCATGCCGCAACCAGGGCGTCAACGCGCGGCTTGACGGTCTCGTGGTAGTTCTGCCGCCGCTGCAGGGTGGCATCGACAATGATGGCCCCGATGTGGTCCCAACCACGGCTGGCTTCGGTCGAGGCGTCTGTGCCGTGTGGTTCCATAAACGCGGGAAGGTTGGCAGCATCATTATCGCTAGTCATAAGTAAATACTTCCATGTGTCGGTGGTGATCCTAGCCGGCGGCGATGACGGCGGTAACCAACGTGGTGTTGGAGAACAGGTCCAGCACCGGGCACCGGGCATCCACTACGCGGCGAAGTTCCTCATACTGCTCAGGGCTTTCCGGGCCGGTGATCCTGATCATGAGCCGAATCGCGGTGAAGCCGGGCCGTACGGTCTCGTCCGCGCCGAACAGTCCGCGCACGTCCAGATCTCCTTCGGCGTCAATGCTGATCGAATCGAACTGTATCCCCAGTTGGTGGGCGTACAGGCGATAGACGACGACCTGACATGAGATCAGTGCGCCCAAGGCGTACTCCACGGGGCTCGCCGCAACGTCGTCGCCGGCCAAGCCGGTCGGCTCGTCGACCACGAACTCGTGCCGGCCCGCGGTGATCCGCGTAGCCACCGAGCCCTCGGCTGTACCGCGGGCCAGATACGTCAGCTGGGCGTTCCCGGCATCGGAGCTGATCCGCTTGGTCCAGAAATTGCCGGCGGCATCCAGACGGGCCGCCCGGTCTTCGGCCGTGACGTCCAGGCTTGTATCGGTCGTGATGGTCATCGGGTTATCCTCCGGCTGCGTAGTGGGGCAATCGATTCAGATTACAGAGCCCGAAGACCCGATAATCGGGTTCCGTCATGGACGGTCACCGGGCGTCACCGGGGGTAACGCCGCTGTCCGGGGTGTAGCCCCGATGCGGGGACGTTTGTGATTTCAAAGTGCTTAGCAGGATGTCAGAAGGAGCCTGCACCGCTCACGCCGGTGCCGTCGGCGGTGTGCAACAACGGCCCGGAGCCTATTAGGCCGGCCCCCTCGCGAGTCCGATGGGACAGGCTGCTATTTCACGCTGAGGCTTCGCGACAAAACTGAGCAAACGTCTCAACGCCCTGGGTCGGCTGACGCGGCCTGACAACCCTTACGTTCGAATCAGAGGGTAATTCTGCGGTTGATGATCTTGTCCGCCGTGTCGTAGATGGTCTGGTTGTGGGCGCGTGCGTAGCCGCGCAGCAGCTTGAATGCCGCGTTCATGTCGACGTTGGAGGTGTGGGCGATCACGCCCTTGGCCTGTTCGATCAGGATGCGGCTGTTGAGGGCTCGCTGCAGCTGTTCGTTGATCAGGGCGCTTTCCCTCGCGGCGCGTTCCTGCAGGAGCGTGATGGTTGCTACGTCCGCGAAGGCCTGTGCAATTGCCGCGTCCTCAGCGGTGAGGGGACCAGCCTCGTGGCCAAAGAGATTCAAGGCGCCGATGGTGCGGCTGCGCAGGCGCATGGGGACGGCGTGCAGGGACCTGAATCCCTGCGACAGTGCAGAGGACTGGAACAGTGGCCACCGGGAGCCCTGCGCCGCGATGTCGTCGATGGTTACAACGGCTCCGGTCCGGTAGCAGTCCACGCACGGACCCGCACCAGCCTCGAGCTGGAGGACTTCCACCAGTTGGCTTTCCTCGCTCGTTGAGGCCATGACCTGGAGGTCTCCGGACGGATCGACGAGCACGAGTCCTGCGGCGGCGGCGTCAAGAATGCCGACCGATTCATCCACCAATGTATGGAGGAGGTCGAAGACGTCGTAGTCCGCCACTAATGTGCCCGCAATCTTGACGAAAGCGGCACTCACGCGGCCGGCGCGGCTTATCATCGCCATACCCGGATTCTACTGCACGCGCCCATCTCAGCCGCCCCCGGGGGTGAAATCAAGGCTTCTGCTGACCACGTCCCGGGCGACCTCCCGGACGGTACGTCCATGGGAAAATGCATGCGCCCGCATCAGCAGAAGCGCGTCCCGGGCCGACGTCCCGGCTTGCGCCAGGACCATCCCGGTGGCCTGGTGCACCTCCCGCCGTGACAGGGGAGATCCATCCGGCGGTGCATCACTGCCATCTCCGGGTGGGAGGGTCAGGAGCTGGCGCAGCAACTGCCAGGTCGCGGCGTCGGCGAGCTGCAGGGCCGCGGAATGCTTAGCCGGGCTAAGTGGGCCGGAATCAGAACTGTAAAGCTCCACTACGCCGATATCCAAGGCGCCGAGCGCGAGCGGGAAAACGAAGATGGCTGCAACATCCAGCTCCACGAGGGATTTGGCGAAGACCGGCCAGGCGGCATGCGGCCCCCTGCGCACATCCGGCAGAAGCACGGGTCTGCGGGTGTGCAGGGCTTCCCAGCGCGGGCCTTCCCCCAGGTCGAACTGCAGCTCGTCGATCCTTGCAGATACGGCGTCGCTGGCACACACCATCGTCTCCGGCGCCAGTCCGGCGAACACTGAGATCGCGGCCCCGGAGATTGGCAACGACTTCAGGAACCCGGTGCACAGGCCGGGATCAAGCCCCTCTGCCACTGAGTCTGTGCCATCAACCATGCCGGGTGTCCGGACCAGTCGAATCCATGGAACCGTAGCTTCCCGCTGGGAGAGATAGGTGCCACTCAATCGTCCGGTACAAAATGCTGGCCATGGGGTCGCGCCTCCTCGGCCTGGTCAAAGTGCCATCGATCGGGATGGAACCACCTAAGTGTTTGTTTCAGTTTATGCCTGCCACAGCTTGAGCCCGATGGCTGGCACCAGTTCCCCTTTTGCCCCGGTGCCCTACCGTCTTGATCCAACTTCGGATAAAATGAGCATGTTGCCCTGGACCCCGGTAGCGCCATTATTCGGCGAACTACCCAAGAGGATTCCACTGATGCCAGGCAACCCCAACCTTAGCGCCGCTTCCGTGCACCCGTTCCATCGTTCCGGGGCAATCACTGCTAATCCGCGCCCCGAACGCAGAAAGGCGAACGAACAGCAGGGCCAAACAGGTGAGGGAGAACAGGTACCGGCGCCGCCAGGCCAAGCACAACAGCAGGAGCCGGCGGCCGAGCTTGCTGACTCTTTGTGGAGGCGACAGGAACCCGGTCTTGACCGGCAGCCTTCGTCCACCGGAGATCGCAGTAGCGCGCAAAATTTTGGAATCTGGCGGGATCAGCTCTTGGCAGAGATCGAAGTCCTCGCTGAGACGCTCAAGAAGAAGGTGGCGCGATACTCGCTGTTGCGGGAAGCCCAGTCCTCCGAAGCAGCAGCTGAACCAGCCAACGAGACTGCCGTGGTGTGGATTCAGGACGCCCTCGAGGATGTTGCCGCGACTGCCCTCGGAATCGAGATTGCTTCACGCGAGTTGTTCCTCCGGGCTGCTTCGGTCGAGGAACAGGATTCTAGAAGCGAAACGGCCCAGGAACTGGCGGCAGGAAGCACAGAATGACCAGTCCCTGGGCCGCGGGCCACACAGGGCCTGCGACGCTGCCCACGGTTAGCGACAGCCCAGCCGGAAACGATGCCCAGACCTCCGGGGTGCAGAGTTCAACGTGATCGCATGCGGTGAGGTCGCTTTCGAGGCGCACGGTGATGGCGGCCTGGCCGCGTGAGGTCATAAAGAAGGCGTTCACATCTGGAGGCAGCCCGCCCCACACCGGGCCGCACCCACCCGCTTGAAACTCAGTACCTCTTGACGTGAGACTCAGTTTCACTGTAAAACAGTGACATGGTTCCTGACAATGTCGTTGAAACTGCCACGCCCGCGGGGGCCAGCACAGCTGTCTCCGGAGTCCCCGGAAAGTCGGCCGGCGCGTATGCGGCCGCCCTCCTGTCCGCTGAACGGAAGGGGCCGCAGGGCGCGCCCGGCGCAGACCCGCGCCCTCTCCGGCGCGTTGGAGTAATCGGAGCCGGGCTCATGGCCAGTCAGCTTGCCGTGCTCTTCGCCAGGCAGCTTGGAGTTCCGGTCCTGATCACCGATCTCTCCCAGGCAAAGGTGGATGCGGCACTGAGCGGGATCGCCGGACACCTGGACAAGCTGGTTCTGCGCGGGCAGCTCACTGAAACGGCGGCGCGGGAACTTGGCAGTCTTGTCCACGGAACGGTGGACAAGCGCGAATTCCGGAACTGCGACGTGGTCATCGAGGCCGTGTTCGAGGAATTGAGCGTCAAACGGGCCGTCTTCGCTGAGATAGAGCCCCTGGTGCGCGCAGATGCGCTACTGCTGACAAACACCTCGTCCCTATCCGTGACAGCAATTGGCCAAGGCCTGGCCAATCCGGAACGCCTGGTGGGACTGCACTTCTTCAATCCGGTGGCTGTGCTGCCGCTGGTGGAAATCATCCGCACCGAAGACAACGACGACGTCAGTGTCGCCACTGCTTTTTCGCTCGCCCGGCTTCTGGGCAAAACGGCGGTCCTGGTGACGGACACGCCGGGCTTTGTGGTCAACCGGATCCTGAGCCGGCTGTTCTGCGAACTTCTCCGGATCATTGATGACGGGGCGGATGTGCAACTGGCGGACCACGCCATGGATCCGCTGGGACTGCCAATGACCCCCTTGACCCTGCTGGGTTTCATCGGACCCGCCGTCCAGTTGCATATCTGCGAGACCATGCACGCCGCCTATCCGGACCGTTTTTACGTCAGCACCAGCCTGGCCGGCATTGCAGAAGCGCGCCTGCGCGGCTACCTCGATAAATCGGGCACCATGCTCCCCGAGGCGGCCGCCTTGCTGCCGAACGCCGCCGTCGGCCTTCCGGCACCCGGCGCGGAGTCCATCAGGGCGCAGATCCTGGATGCCCTGGCGGAGGAGGTGGGCCTGATGCTGGCCGAAAAGGTGGTGGCCGGACCAGCGGAAGTGGATCTGTGCATGCTGCTCGGCGCCAACTTTCCGGAGCATCAGGGGGGCATCACACCGATGCTTGACCTCAGCGGCGCCTCCCGGCGCGTGTGGGGACAGGAATTCCACCCCGCCCCGGTTTTGCCGAATAGCCACGACGCGCGGACCGTCCCAACAAGCGCCGCCTCCCTTCACCCCCTTCCTCAATTCCTCCGCTAAGGATGCAAACCATGCCTGACTATGACGTCGCCGAACCCCTCGACACCGACTACTACTCCGTCTTTGCGAATATTCCTGCCCGCGACCGTGAAGTCTGGAACCGCGCCCGGGCCTTCACGGCGGAGGCAATGCCGCAGATGAACGAGTACTGGGAGCGCGCCGAGTTCCCCGCCCACCTGGCGAAGCGGATGGGCAGCATGAACCTGCGGGCCGACGGCATTGACGTCCCCGGCCTGGACCTGATGTCGCCCCTGGGCGCCGGACTGGTCAACATGGAAGTCTCCCGCGGGGACGGTTCGCTGGGTACCGTGATCGCAGTCCAGGGCGGCCTGGCAATGCGCTCGATTGCACTCTTCGGGTCCGAAGCCCAGCGCGGGACCTGGCTTGGCCCGCTGGGCCGGGGCGAGAAGCTCGGAGCCTTCGCCCTGACGGAACCGGACCACGGCTCTGACTCCGTGGCACTGGAAACCACCGCCACCCTCGACGGCGGGGAGTACATCCTCAACGGAGAAAAGAAGTGGATCGGCAACGGCTCGGTGGGGGATATCACCGTGGTCTGGGCTCGTGATGACGCCGGCGATGTCCGCGGCTTCCTGGTGGAGCAGGACCGGGAGGGGTACGAGGCCGAGATCATCACCGGAAAGGCGTCGCTCCGCGCCATACACCAGGCCCGGATCAGGCTCAATAACGTCCGCATCCCCAAGGCCAATCTGCTCCCCGGTGCGCGGACGTTCAAGGACACCTCCAAGGTCCTTGTTGCCACACGCCTGGGCGTGGCCTGGTCGGCCCTGGGCCATGCCACCGCCGTCTACGAAGCCGCGCTGAACTATGCCACGCAGCGGACACAGTTCGGCAAGCCGCTCGCAAAGTTCCAGCTGGTCCAGGAGCGTCTGACCTACATGCTCTCGGAGCTGACCAGCATGCAGCTGCACTGTGTCCACCTGGCGGGTCTTGATGCGGCCGGCCTGATGCGCCCCACCCAGGCCGCGATGGCGAAGTACCACAACACCCGCAAGGCCCGCGAGCTGGCATCCATTGCCCGCGACATGCTGGGCGGCAACGGCATCCTTCTGGAAAACCACGTGATCCGGCACCTGCTGGACATCGAATCCATCCATACCTATGAAGGCACGCAAAGCATTCAGACCCTATTGATCGGCCGCGATGTCACCGGACAAAGCGCCTTCGCCTAAAGGACCAGCCATGACCACCATCGAGCGTCCCAACGAAACTCCGCTGAGCCCCCTGCGGTTCCTCCAGCGCTCCGCCGAGGTCTTCGGACAGAAGACGGCGATCATCCACGGCGACCGCTCCTACACCTACTCGGACTTCGCCGCCGAAGCCCAGCAGCTGGCCAAGGCGATCAGGAGCAAGATCCAGCCAGGCGACCGCGTGGCCTTCCTGAGTCCCAATGTGCCTGAACTGCTGATTGCCCACTACGCCGTTCCCCTCGCCGGAGGCGTCCTGGTGGCCCTGAACACGCGGATGACCGCCCGGGAACTCCAGTACATCCTGGAGCATTCCGAAGCCAGGCTGCTGTTTGCCGATTCGGAACTGCTGGGCACCGTGGCGGGACTGGACCTTGGCCTGACGCAGCTGGCCGGCGTGATCGAAGTGCCCGACAGCACGATCCCCGATCCGGTGGTCCCGGCGGGAGTCAGCGCCACCCGGTATGCGGATTTCCTCGCGGCCCCGGGCAGCACGGACGCAGATCTCCCGTGGGGGGTCCAGGACGAACGCGCCCCCATCACGCTGAACTACACCTCAGGAACAACGGGCAAGCCCAAAGGTGTGCTCTATTCACATCGCGGGGCTTACCTGAACTCACTCGGGGAAACCATCCACAATCAATTCACCGGCGACACCCGCTATCTTTGGACTCTTCCGATGTTCCACTGCAACGGCTGGTGCACGACGTGGGCAGTGACCGCGGTGGCGGGTGTCCACATCTGCCTGCGCGCCGTACGCGCGGATGCGGTCTGGGACGCCATCGACACCCTCGGCGTCACCAACCTCTGCGGCGCCCCCACGGTGTGCAGCATCATTGCCGAAGCGCCCCAGGCGCACGAGCTGCACGCCCCGCTGCGGATCACTACGGCGGGCGCCCCGCCGTCGCCCGCGATCATCACTTCCCTGGACTCACTCGGAATCACCGTGGTGCACGTCTACGGGCTGACCGAGGTGTACGGCCCCTACACCATCTGCGAGTACCAGTCCGAGTGGGACGATCTGTCCCCTCAGGACCGGGCCGTGAAGATCTCACGGCAGGGAGTGGGGATGCTCCAGGCCGAGACGGCGCGCATCGTGGACCTGGACATGCTCGACGTCCCGGCGGACGGCACAACACTGGGTGAGATCGTGCTGCGGGGCAACAACGTGATGCTCGGATATTTCAAGGATCCTGAGGCCACGGCCGAGGCCTTCGCCGGCGGCTGGTTCCACACCGGAGACCTCGGCGTGATGCATCCGGACGGCTACATCCAGCTCAAGGACCGTGCCAAGGACATCATCATCTCCGGCGGAGAGAACATCTCCACCATTGAGGTGGAGCAGGCCATCAGCAGCCACCCTGCGGTGCTGAACGTGGCCGTCATCGGCGTCCCGCACGAGAAATGGGGCGAACGTCCGGTTGCCTTTGTCATCCGCAGCAGCTCCAACCCGGTCACGGCCGAGGAAATCCGGTCCCATGTCCAGGGCCTGCTCTCCGGGTTCAAGGTGCCGGACCGAATCCTGTTCCCCGAGGAGCTCCCGCACAACTCCACCGGCAAGGTCCTGAAGTCCCAGCTGCGCGCCCTGGGCGTCAGCGCCACGGCTCCCAGCCAGGAAGCCGCCAAGTGAGCGGGCAGGACATCGTCATTGTGGGCGCGGCCCGCACGCCCCAGGGAAAACTGATGGGCCAATTTTCTGCGCTGAGCGCCGTGCAGCTTGGCGCCACCGCCATCGCCGCGGCCCTGGGACGCTCCGGGATCGATCCCGCGGCCGTCGACGCCGTCATCGTGGGCCAGGTCCTGACCGCCGGCGCGGGCCAGAACCCCGCGCGCCAGAGCTCCGTGGCGGCAGGAATACCGCTCAGTGCCCCCGCCGTCACGGTGAACAAGGTGTGCCTCTCCGGGTTGACGGCCATCATCGAGGGAGTCAGGCTGCTGCGGCTGGGCGAAGCGGACGTCGTCGTGGCCGGCGGCCAGGAATCCATGAGCCAGGCCCCGCACGTGCTCGCCCGCTCGCGCTCCGGCTACCTCTACGGCAATGTCACGGCGCTGGACTCCGCCGGCCACGATGGACTGACTGATGCCTTCGACGACGAGCTCATGGGAATTGCCACAGATCGCGCCAACGGGGACCTTCAGCTTTCCCGCGCGGCGCAGGACCGGATCGCGGCGCTGTCGCACCAGCGTGCGGCCGAGGCCCAGGCCGGGGGGCTGTTCGACGCCGAGATGGCCCCCGTTGCGGTGCCGCAGAAGCGCAGCTCACCCACGCTGGTGAGCATTGACGAGGGAGTCCGTCCGCAGTCCACCCAGGAGGTCCTGGCCGGGCTGAAGCCCGCGTTCACCGCCACCGGGACCGTCACGGCCGGAAATGCCTCGCCGTTAAGCGACGGCGCCGCGGCCGTCGTGCTGGTGAGCCGCGCGTACGCGGACGCCAATGGCCTCGAGGTGCTGGCCGTCGTCGGGCCCGCCGGGCAGATTGCCGGTCCCGATACGACACTGCCGGACAAACCGGCGCGGGCGATCACTGCGGCACTGGCCCGCGCGGGCTGGACGCCCGGTGACCTTGACTTCGTGGAGATCAACGAGGCGTTCGCTTCGGTCGTTGAGCACTCCGCGGCCGTTCTGGGCGTCGGCTTGGACAAGGTGAACGTGAACGGCGGCGCCATCGCCATCGGACATCCGATCGGCGCCTCCGGAGCGCGGCTGGTCGTCTCGGCCGTCCATGAGCTGGTGCGCCGCGGCAGCGGCAAGGCCGCCGTCTCACTCTGTGGCGGCGGCGGACAGGGCGACGCGCTGTTACTGTACCGGGATGGCATCAGTGGCTAATTTCCGTTCCGAGGTGGCCGAGGCCGCCCTGGATCTGTTCACCGACAACGGCTACGACCCGACCAGCGTCGAGGACATTGCCCTGGCGGCCGGGATCTCCCGGAGCACGTTCTTCCGCCAGTTCCGCGCCAAGGA
>DATITT010000524.1:0-4634 GCA_035467435.1 Arthrobacter sp.
TGAACTGAACCCGGAACCGCTGCTCATCGGTGTGGAGCACTAGGGAACAGAATTCATCGGCTCCGCAGGTGTGTATCCTCGGTGCCCTGCCGCTGCGGCAGCCAACGCGTTGGCCCAACCGGACGCGGCCAAGGTCGGGTAGAAGACCGCCGAGGCGAGGCTGGTGGGCCGCAGCGGGCGCTGTTTACCGCTCGGCCGCCCAATGCCGCCACAGCGTAGCCTCCGGCGAGTCCCAGGACGCCACCGGCCAGATAGGGCTCCGCATCAATGCCTGCTGCCTGGCCGGGCAGCGCCCCGACCATCGATGCCGTTCCGGCCAGCACGGCGAGGGTTGCCAGGACCATCCAATGGGTCCGGCCGCGGTCCAGCAGTCTGAGCAAACTCCCCAAAGTCATGCGGGCAGCGTACCGGAGGACCCCGCGAGGTATCGCTGGCCTGATTCCGGCCGGTCAGTTACCGCGGCGGTGTCCGACCCTGCTGAACAGCATGAAGGTGAACCCGGACGCCGCGGCGCCCAGCAGGAACACCAGGCAGAACGCCACGGACTGGGTGCTGGGACCGCTGCGGAGCACCAGTCCGGCGAGGCCGAAAATGACCGCGCCGGCCAGCAGTGCCAGCGAGCCGAGCAGGAAACTCTGCACGGTGTCCGGGAATCCCCCGAAGTCCAGGCTCTCCGGTGGTTCAGGTGATTCAACGGCGTCCCGCACGTCAGGACGCGGCTGCACCGAGGCGGCCGTAACGAAACTGGTCATCGCCACGGCTATGGCCCCGACCGCCACGAGCTGCAGGGTGCTCATCATGGGCGAGAGCCGCGTCCCGCTCGCAATGGCCACGGCGAGCCCGGCGCCCATGCCGGCAGCGCTGGACACCCAGCCCAGCAGGGCCAGCCTCCGGCTCAGGGGCCGCAGCATCGGCCACATCTCACTCAAGGTCATCCTTCAAGGGTAGGGAGCCCGGCTGGACGGCGGCTGGGAACCACCCGCCAGGAGTCCTAGCATGGGTGCATGGCAGCAACGGCGCGCACCCGGCTGAGCCGGGCAATCCTGGGACGGCTGCGGCTGGCCTCGCAGGGGCTGGCCGGGTCCGGATTCCGCAGCGCCCCGGCGGCTGTGCGCTGGATGACGGCCATGCAGGCGCAGGATCTGCAGTCCGCCCTCTGGGCAGTGGGCCAGCGCGTGCCGGGGTCCCGCGTCGGCGATGTCCGCAGCGCCCTGGACCGGGGCGAAATAGTCCGCTCCTGGCCAATGCGCGGCACGCTGCACCTGCTGGCGCCCGAAGACCTCAAATGGATGCTGGCCATCACCTCCGATCGGCTGATCCGGAGCCTGGCGGGACGCCACCGGGAACTCGGCATCACTCCCGCGGACGTCGACGCGGCAGCGGGAACCGCGCGGCAGCTGGTCTCCGACGGGGCAGCCGCCAGCCGGGCGGAGCTGTTCCAGGCCTTCGAGCGGGTGGGACAGTCCACGGCCGGCCAGCGCGGTATTCACCTGCTGGGGATCCTGTGCCAGCGGGGCTGGCTGGTCCAGGGTCCGCTGGCCGGCAACCAGCAGTTGGTGGTGGCCTTCGACGACTGGATCACGGAGTCGCGGACCCTGGACCGCGCGGAGGGCACCGCCGAGTGGCTGCTGCGGTACCTGCGCAGCCACGGCCCCGCGACGGAGCGTGACTTTGCCTGGTGGTCCGGGATTCCCCTGACGGAGGTCCGGGCGGCCCTGGCCCGGGTGAAGGACCAGCTGGCGGAGCTAACCTTCGAGGGGACCAGCTACTGGCTTTCCCCGGAGACGGCCGCGCTGCTCGACGAGGGCGTCCCCGCGGGGCGTCTGGTGCTGGCACTGCCCGGCTTCGACGAGTTCCTGCTCGGCTACACGGACCGGTCGCTCGTGCTGCCGCCGGAGCACGCGGACAAGATCGTGCCGGGCGGCAACGGAGTCTTCCGGAAGACGATTGTGGCCGGCGGCCAAATCGTCGGCACCTGGGACGTGTCCCGCAGCGGAAAGGCCGCAGTGGCGGTGCCTGAGCCCTTCGACGAGGTTAACGGACTGCGGCCTGCCGCCCAAAGATCCTTTGAGCTGCAGGCCGCGAAGTACCGGAGATTCCTCGGCACCTGAACGGGGGTGGTGGGGTCCCTAGAGCTGGCCGGTGGCGATGTTGAGCATACGGCGCAGCGGTTCGGCCGCACCCCACAGAAGCTGGTCGCCCACGGTGAAGGCGCTGATGTACTGCGGCCCCATCTCCAGCTTGCGGATACGCCCCACCGGGATGTCGAGGGTTCCGGAAGCTGACACGGGCGTCAGGTTCGCCATGGAGTCGTCCTTGGTGTTGGGCACCACCTTGGCCCACTCGTTGTCCGCGTCCAGGAGCTTCTCGATCTCCGCGACGGAGAGGTCCTCGCGGAGCTTGAGCGTGAGCGCCTGGGAGTGCGAGCGCATGGCGCCGATCCGGATGCACAGCCCGTCCATGATGATGTGCTCATCGCCGGAGGTGCCGAGGATCTTGTTGGTCTCCACCCCGGCCTTCCACTCTTCCTTGGACTGGCCGTTGCCGAGGTCCGCGTCGATCCAGGGGATCAGCGATCCGGCCAGCGGCACGCCGAACTGGGTGGCGTCGATGTCGGTGCGCTGGTGGGCGAGGACCTTGCGGTCGATGTCCAGGATGGCCGACGCAGGGTCTTCCAGTTCCGTGCTGACCTGGGCGTTGAGCGTGCCGAACTGGCTCAGCAGTTCGCGCATGTGCCGGGCACCGCCGCCGGAGGCAGCCTGGTAGGTCATGGAGGTGCCCCACTCGACGAGACCGTTCTTGAACAGCCCGCCGAGGCCCATCAGCATGCAGGAGACGGTGCAGTTGCCGCCAATGAAATCCTTGGTGCCGTTGGCAAGGCCCTTGTCGATGACGTTGCGGTTAATCGGATCCAGCACGATGATCGAATCGTCGTTCATCCGCAGGGTGGACGCGGCATCAATCCAGAGACCGTCCCAGCCGCGGCTGCGCAGCTCGCCGTGAACCTGTTTGGTGTAGTCCCCGCCCTGGGCGGTCACGATGATCGGCAGCTTCGCGAGCGTCTCGACGTCGAACGCGTCCTCGAGCTTGCCGGCATCGCCCCCGGCAGAACCGGCGAACGAGGGGGAGGCACCTCCCGCATTCGAGGTGGAGAAAAATACCGGGTTGATGTTGGCGAAGTCGCCCTCGTCCTGCATGCGCTGCATCAGGACGGAGCCGACCATGCCACGCCAACCGACCAGTCCAACGGACGGAGTAGCTGCTGTAGTCATTGGGCCAGTTTAGACATTGTTGGCTGTGGGACGCAGCCGGTTACGTCCGCGGGACATGCCCGGCTCCTGGCTCGGGCACATGCCGCTCTTTCCGTAGCCTTTTGGCCTGGTACTCGTCTCTTGCCATGCCGAAGGTATACCAGGCTCCAAAACCTCCGGGCGCAGTGAGGAACAACGCGCCCCAGAATGGCTGCTCACCGCGGCCCATAGGCCCGAGCAGTATTACCAAGGAAAGAATGACCAAGAGCCCCATCACGGTGGTGAGGATTCCCATGCCCCACCAGGACCGGACCTGCACTTGTCCTCGGCCGGGAGAAAAGCCGATTTCGTCGGCGGGATAGCTGTGCAGTTCGCCGGCGTCGGTCCTGCGCAGCACGCGCTTTTCTCCCCGCGCGAGCGCCTCCTTATGTTCGGCATAGACGTCATCGTTGCGGCGTTCACGCTCGCGATCGAAGGTCACAGTGCGTCCTGACGGATGGCGCGGATCTGGTCAGGAAGGGCAGCAGCGTCCAGGCCTGTGGTTTCAGCAATGTCCTTCTGCTCCGTGTTGGCCGTGCCGATGGTCCATGATCCGTCACCGCCCTTTTTTCCAGGGAGGGAACCCACGGCGGCGCCCTCCGCCTCAGGCGTGTCGGCCCGGCTGTTCTGCCGGGTGATGACGACGTTCGTGCAAAGCCCGGGTCTGCTCATCCGCGCAGCGGCTGACTCGTTGTTCATTGGTCTTCTCCCGGGAAAGGGTGAGTACTGTCCGGGAAGTTTTCGCGCGTGACGGGGATTCCGGCAGGGTGCTCCTCGAACAACCGGCGTGCCTGGTCGTCGGTAACGGCGAAGCGCGGTTTGGGCAGGCCCTTCAAGCGCCGCAGTTTGCCGGCGGCAGATTCATCCCTGAGTGCGAACAGTCCCAGCATCCAGCCGCCGGTGAAAAGCACTGTGCAGGCCAGGAACAGCAGGCCAACGCCAAGATTCAGCCCGACGACGGCGATGACCAGCATCACCGGGGCCAGAAGCGCAGGGATTGTCATCAGGGCCGTTACGGTGACCAGACCGGTCACGGTATGGACCGAGTAGTTCCCGTTGGGCTGCGAGCCGCCGATGCCCCATTCCTCCCGGGTGTAGGCATGGATCGTGCTGTCCGTTCCGGTGCCGAAGTACCACGGGCGGGAGAGCCCGGAAAGGCGCCTTGACGACTCACCTGTCACCGGACACCGCCTGCGGAGCCGACGGGGTCGGGAAGGCTGCGGCCGGCTTACTCAACGGGCCGGGGGAGGTTGCGGGCCTTGCGCAATTTCTCGGCCTTGCGTTCCTGGAGATAGTAGCCCCAGCAAGCCCAGGGCACTAAGATGCCGACAATCAGGACCCACC
>DATITT010000525.1:0-9000 GCA_035467435.1 Arthrobacter sp.
GCCGTGGCGATCCTGGTTCTGGGCGGAATTTTCGCGGCCCTGGCGTGGCGGGGGCCGCTGGAGTGGGTGGCGCATGCCGCCAACCAGCTCGGCCGCTACCAGCCGGCCCGCATCCGGTAGCTTCCCCCGCGGCTCAGGCCTGGCGGGATCCCGTGCGGTACAGCCGGACGGCGTCGCGCATCGAGGCGCGCGCCCGCTTGCGGTCGCCCGCGGCGTCATAGGCGCAGCTGAGCCGGAACCAGGAGCGCCAGTCCTCCGGCGCGGCTTCCGTCTCGGCACGGTACTTCTCGAATTCACGGTCCGCTGCCTCGCGGAGGATCCGCCCCGCGGGGGTGCGGGGCAGGTTGTCTTCCGGCAGGCCGCCCTCGGCTTCGAGGATTTTCGCCAGCCGTTCGGTACGGGCGCCGAAAAGCAGCTCGCGGACCAGGGCCCAGGCCCCGATTACCGGCAGAAGCAGATACGCCACGCCCATGGCCTTGGCCACCGGGTTGGCGTCCGTCATCAGCAGCACCGCGCGCTGGAGGGACACCACGAGGTAGAAGACCAGCAGGAGGGTGACGGCACCGACCCAGATCTTGGTGCGGTTGGCTTTGAACGCAGTCAGGACGTTGGCCACGGCGCTCAAAGCCCCAGGTCCAGGTAGCCGTCCAGGCCCACGGTGAGGCCCGGACGGGAGGCAACGTTGCGCACGCCCAGCAGCACGCCGGGCATAAACGAGGCACGGTCGAAGGAGTCGTGCCGGAGGGTCAGCTGCTCCCCCGCCCCGCCCAGCAGGACTTCCTGGTGCGCCACGAGGCCCCGGAGCCGGACGCTGTGGACGCGGACGCCGTCGACGTCGCAGCCGCGCGCGCCGGCGAGCTCACTCGTGGTGGCGTCGGGGCTGGCCGGGAGGCCGGCGGCAACCCGCTCGGCGGAGATCAGCTGCGCGGTGCGCACGGCCGTTCCGGACGGGGCATCCACCTTGTCCGGATGGTGCAGTTCGATGATTTCCACCGATTCGAAATAGCGCGAGGCCTTGGCCGCGAAGGCGGAGGCCAGGACCGAGCCGAGCGCGAAATTCGGCGCGATCAGGACCCCGACACCGGTCTGGCCGGCGAGGAGCTCCTCGAGCCGGCCCAGCTTCTCCGCATCCCAGCCGGTCGTCCCCACGACGGCGTGCATGCCGTGTTCGACGGCGAAGCGGACGTTCGCCTCGGTGCTCCCGGGGACCGTCAGGTCCACCACGATCCGGGCGCCGGCGTCCACGAGGGTGTCCAGGGAGTCGTTCCGGCCCAGCGCGGCGACAAGTTTCAGGTCCGCGGCGGCCTCGACGGCGGCCACCGCTTCGGCGCCCATGCGCCCGTTCGCGCCCAGCACGGCGACTGCGAGTTGTTCGGTCATGCCTTCAACCCTACCGCCGGGGCGGGTGCCCGCCTGAACCGGCGGCCCTGCGCCACAGGCGCGCGGCGCGCCCCTGATTCCCCTGGTTTCGGGCGGGACTATGCGCCCGCGCCGACCCACTCGACCGTGCCGTCGGTGAAGAACTGTTCCTTCCAGACCGGAACCTGGGCCTTGACCCGGTCCACGAGCTCCGAGCACACCGCGAAGGCCTGGCCCCGGTGCGCGGCGGAGACGGCGCAGACCAGGGCGGGGTCGCCGATCTCCAGCATCCCGATCCGGTGCGCCACCCAGATCCGCACCGGCTGGGCCGGACCGCTGCCGGGCCCGGCGGCGACTGTCCCGGCGGCGACTGTCCCGGAGGGCTGTCCGGCTGCGTCTGTCCCGGCTGACTGTTCGGCGACGAGCTGCGCGACGACGTCGGCCATCACCTGGTGCGCCGTCGGGTGCGCGCTGTAGCTGAGCCGCTGGACCGGTTTGCCGCCGTCGTGGTTCCGGACCACGCCGCTGAAGCTGACCACGGCGCCCGCGGTGTCCGATTCGACCGCGGCGATGGCCTCGTCCACGGAAATGGGTTCGGCGCTGAGCACCGCGTTCACCACATCGAAGGTTGCGTCAGTGGCCATGGCTGCCCTCAAGCTGGTCGCACAGGTGTCCAAGGATGGGATCCAGCACGCTGAGGCCGTCCATCACACCCTTCGGGGATCCGGGGAGGTTGACGATGAACGTCTGGCCGGCGGCGCCGGCATGGCCGCGGCTGAGCATCGCCATCGGGGTCTTGGCGGTCCCGGCCCCGCGGATGCCTTCCATGATGCCCGGGATTTCCCGGTCCAGCAGGGGCAGGGTCTGTTCCGGGGTGGCGTCGGTGGGGCTGAGGCCGGTGCCGCCGCTGGTGATGATGACGGCCGGCGCCTGGGTCAGGAGCGCGCGCAGGGCCGCGCCCACGGCTTCGCCGTCCGGGACCACGAGGGCCGGGTAGGTCTCGAAGCCGTGTTCGGTAAGCCAGTCGATGATGACGGGTCCGGTCAGGTCCTCATAGATGCCGGCCGCGGCCCGGGTGGAGGCGATGACGACGCCGGCCTTCCGCCCCGTGGCTTCGCCGTGCCGGTGTGGTTCGGGCATGCTCATCGTGTCCAGTCCCCGCTCTTGCCGCCGCTTTTGGCCAGCACCTTGATATCCGTCAGCACCGCGTGTTTGTCCACGGCCTTAATCATGTCGTACACGCTGAGCGCGGCCACCGAGGCCGCGGTCAGCGCTTCCATCTCGACGCCGGTGAGCCCGCGGGTCTTGACCGTCGCGAAGACGGTGACCGTTTCGGTGTCGAGCTCGAAGTCGACCGTGACCTTGGCGATCGGCAGCGGGTGGCACAGCGGGATCAGGTCCGCGGTCTTTTTGGCGGCCATAATGCCGGCGACCCGGGCGACGGCGAGGGCATCGCCCTTGGGCAGGTCTCCCGCGCCGAGCAGGGCCAGGACTTCGGCGGTGCTGCGGACCGTGGCGGTGGCGGTGGCCTCGCGGGTGCTCTCCGCCTTGTTGGACACGTCGACCATCTGGGCCGTGCCGTCCTGCCGGAGGTGGGTCAGGCCTGGGGTTCCCGTTGCGGGGTTTTCTTCGTTCACAGCATCCATACTTCCACCTCGGCGCCCTCGGCGAGCGCGGCAATTCCTTCCGGGACCTGGATCAGGGCGTTGGAGTGCGCCAGGGCACTGACGAGGTGCGAGCCGGGGCCTCCTTCCAGCCGGACGGTGCCGTCGGCCAGGACCGTGCCGCGCCGTACCTGGTGCTTGCCGGCCGGGGACGCCAGCGCCGTGGCCAGCCGCGCCCTGGCCATGGGACGTGGCGCCGGCGAGCCGAAGAGGCCGCCGAGCGCGGGCCGGAGAAACATCTCGAAGGAGACGAGGCAGCTCACGGGGTTCCCCGGGAAGCCGAGGACCGGGACGCCGTCGAAGGTTCCGATCCCCTGCGGGCCGCCGGGCTGCATTGCGACGCCGAAGAAGTCGACGTTGTGGCCCTCCATCGCCTGCCGGACCACCTCGTACGCGCCCTTGCTGACGCCGCCGGTGGTGACGATGAGGTCCACGTCCGCCGCATGCCGGCGCAGCAGGCCGGCGAGTTCCTCCGGGCGGTCCGTGGAGATCCCGGTCCGGGTGACGTCGAGGCCGGCCTGGCGCATGGAGGACTCCAGCAGGGTGGCGTTGGAGTCGTAGATTTTGCCCGGCCCCAGGGGGCTGCCCGGTTCCACGACTTCGTCGCCGGTGGTGACCAGCAGGATCCGCAGCGCCCGGTAGACCGGGACTTCGGTGAGTCCCAGGGCTGCCAGCAGTCCCAGTTGTCCGGGTCCCAGGTAGGTTCCGGCGGGCAGGGCCAGCTCCCCGGCGCGGATGTCGCTGCCCGCGTCGCGGATGAAGGTCCCGGCCGGGACAGCGGGCAGCCGGACGGTGGCCGGCACGCCGGGCGCGGGGAAGACCGCGGGCACTGCCTGTTCGACCGGTACGACGGCGTCCGCGCCGGGCGGCAGCATGGCGCCGGTCATGATCGGGGCGGCCGTCCCGGGAGCCAGTTCAGGGGGTGCGGCACCGGCCGGCACGGGGGCGGCTACGCGCAGTTCTGTGCCGCCATCGGGCACGTCGGCGCTGCGGATGGCGAAGCCGTCCATCTGGGAATTCGCGAACGGGGGCAGGTCCAGCGGCGCCACAACATCCTCCGCAAGTCCCCGGCCCAGCGCCGCGAGGAGCGGGAGCAGTTCAACCCGGTCCGGGCGGCGGAGCGGGGCCAGCAGCTGGCGGACGGACTCGCGGTGCGCTTCCACGGTGACGTGCCGTGTCTGGGTGCGGTGCATGCGTTGGTGACCCCTCATCGTGAGCCATTGGCTTGGCTCGCCGGCCCGGCTCCCCGGCCCGGCGTGGTGGCCGGGCGGTTAGGACTTCACGTCAACTCTAACGGTGTGGAAGCCGGTGGCCCCGTTGGGCACCACCGGCGCGCGTTCCTCCACTTGCGCGGCGCCGTTGAGGTCCGTCGCGCGGACCTGGACCTCATACTGGCCGGGAGTCAGCGGCAGCTCCAGTTTCCACTGGTACCAGGTGTCCCGGGAGATCCCGGGAGCCAGCTCCGCCTCCCGCCACGCGCCGCGGTTGACCCGGAGCTCCACCCTGCCGATCCCGGTGTGCTGGGCCCAGGCGACCCCTCCGAAAGCCACCGTCCCGGCGCTCGCGGAGCGGCCGTCGCGGGGCACATCGATGCGGGAGGAGGTTTTGATGGGACCCCGCTCGCTCCAGCCGCGGGGTGTCCAGTAGCCGGCGTCGTCCGCGAAGCGCGTCACCTTGAGCTCGGTGACCCACTTGGTCGCCGAGACGTAGCCGTAGAGTCCAGGGACGATCAGCCGGACCGGGAATCCGTGCTCCAGCGGCAGCGGTTCGCCGTTCATCCCGACAGCCAGGAGTGCGTCCCGGTTGTCCGTCAGCGCCTCCAGCGGGGTGCCGGCGGTCCAGCCGTCCGCGCTGCGGGACAGGACCATGTCCGCGCCGTCTTTCGGGCCGGCGAGGGCCAGCAGGTCCCGGACCGGCCAGCCGAGCCAGCGTGCGTTGCCGATCAAGTCCCCGCCGACCTCGTTGGAGACGCAGGCGATGGTGATGTGCCGTTCGATCAGGGGTTTGGCCAGCAGCGCTCCGAAGTCCAGGGAGATCTCCCGCTCGACGAGGCCGGTGACTTTAAGGGCCCACTGGGCCGGGTCCACCACCGGGACGCGCAGTGCGGTGTCAATCCGGTAGAAGTCCCTGTTAGGGGTCACCAGCGGACCCACCCCGTCCAGCCGGACCTCGGCTCCGGCCGGGATCGGCGGAGCCGGTGACACGGGAACCGGGAGCGCCAGCGTGCGGCGCACTTCATTCACGACGGCGGCGGCACCCCGGAAGGTCGCGGCGAGCATACCGGCGGCCACGGCGACGGCGGCCGTTCCGCCGAGCGCCTGGAGGAAACAGCGGCGGGTTGGAGGCTGCGCCGGAGGGGCAGCGTCTTCGGGCGGCGGCCCGGCGTCGGCCTGCCACTCGCCCAGCCGGCGGATCAGCCAGCGCAGCAGGATCATGCCCACGGCGGCGGCGAGCAGCGGGATCGGGACCGCGTTCCCGGTCAGTTCGGCCCGGCTAAGGACGGCCGCCAGCCCCACTGCGCCGAAGACGGCGATGACGGCTACCCCGGCGAAGCGGCGCCGCAGTTCCACGATTCCGGACAGGGCGGCCAGCGCGGCGATGAAGAGCCCCATGCCGCCCAGCAGGGCGATCTTGTCCGCCGTGCCGAACAGCGAAATGGCCCAGTCCTTGACGCCCGGCGGGACAACATCGATGACGGCGCCGCCGACGGCAGTCACCGGCGAGAGCGAGGGGCTCACGAGTCCTGCCGCGAGCTCCCCCAGGGCAAGCCCGGTACCAACGGCCACGACTCCGGCGGCGGCCGCCCAGCCGGCCGCTTGCCGGTCCGGAACGCGCGGCCCCGGGGTCTGCGGGCCGGGGTGTGGACGTGCGCCCGGCTGCCCGTGCTGGGAGGTGTTCACTCCTCCAGCATAGGTTCACGCCGGCACGCCGGCACTGCGGCACCGTCCGAACCCGGCTTCCGGTCTCCGTCTCCGGTCTCCGGTCTCCGGTCTCCGGGACACAGAACCAACAGCATCGGGAACGCGGAGGGAACCCCACTGTGCAATCCTGGGCTCATCAGGAGTGATGCGGCGCCGGGGTGGCGTAGCCTGACTTTATGAGTGTTCAGCTTGGTATGCCCCAGCCCCGCGCGGAGGACAGTTCCGGCGCGGGCACGCCCGGCCCGCAGCTGGCCGGGCGCCCGGCCGGAATGCCCGCCGGCCTCGTTGACCGCTACGGCCGCCGTGCCACGGACATGCGGCTTTCCCTGACGGACAAGTGCAATCTGCGCTGCACCTACTGCATGCCCGCCGAGGGCCTGGAGTGGCTGTCCAAGCAGGCGGTGATGTCTGCGGAGGAAATTGTCCGGATCGTGCGGATCGGTGTCGACATGCTGGGCGTGCGCGAACTGCGGCTCACCGGCGGTGAACCGCTGGTCCGGGCCGACCTGCTGGACATCATCTCGGCGCTCCGCCAGGCCCACCCTGACCTTCCGATCTCCATGACCACCAACGCCGTCGGGCTGGACAGGAAAGCCGCCGGGCTCAAAGCCGCCGGGCTGTCCCGGATCAACGTCTCGCTCGACTCCCTCCACGAGGAAACGTTCACCCAGCTGACCCGCCGCCCCTTCCTGAATAAGGTCCTGGCCGGCGTCGACGCTGCCTGGGCCGCCGGGCTGGGCCCCGTGAAACTCAATGCCGTGCTGATGCGCGGCATCAACGACGTCGAGTCCCCGGCCCTGCTGGCCTGGGCGCTGGACCGCGGTTACGAGCTGCGCTTCATCGAGCAGATGCCGCTCGACGCCGACCACGGCTGGACCCGCCGGAACATGATCACCGCCGCGGAGATCCGCGAGCTGCTCTCGGTCGACTACGTGCTCAGCGCGGATCCGCGGGACCGCGACGGCGCCCCGGCCGAACGCTTCGAGGTCCGGGCCCGCGTGCCCGGCACGGCCGGGGCCGCCGGACCCGTGCTGGGAACCGTGGGGATCATCGCGTCCGTGACCGAGCCGTTCTGCTCCGATTGCCGCCGCACCCGCATCACGGCCGAGGGCAAGATCATGAGCTGCCTGTTCTCCCGGGAGGAAGTCGACCTGCTGGGGCTGCTCCGCGACGGCGCCAGCGACGAACAACTCGCCGGGCGCTGGCAGGACGCCATGTGGATCAAACCCAAGGCCCACGGCATGGACCACGTCGGACTGGACGCCCCGGACTTCGTCCAGCCGGACCGCAGCATGAGCGCCATCGGAGGCTGAACCACCCGTGAACGTACGTTATTTCGCTGCCGCGCGCGCTGCCGCCGGCGTCGATGAGGAACGCTTTGAACTCCCCGCGGGAGCCACCGTGGCCTCGCTCCTGGAGGCGATTCTCGCCGTCGAGCGCCCGGAGCCCCCGGCCGGAACGCCGCCGCTGGCGCGCCTGCTGTCCCGGAGCAGCTTTCTGCTCAACGAGGTGGCGGTGCGGAACCGTGCGGCGGCGCTGAGCCCGGACGACGTCGTCGACGTGCTGCCGCCGTTCGCCGGCGGCTGAAATGCAGGCGGCGGCCGGGCCACGGGGCCATCCCGGCCCTTCAAGGCGGGCCCTTCAAGGCGGGCCGTTCACGACAGGGCCCCTCCCGAAACTCCTGGGGCCGCGCCGGCATCCGACGGCACAGCCGCAGTGCCAAGGGCCAGGCCGAGCAGCGCACTCCGGCTCCGGACGCCGCAGGCGGCAAAGATGAGTTTGAACTGGTCCTGCACGGTGTAGGGGCGGATCCGCAGCGCTGCTGCGAGCTCCGCGGTGTTGAGTCCGGCGGCGGCGAGGCCCAGGAGCCGGTGCTGCTGCGGGGTGAGGGCGAAGCAGCGGGCGAACACCTCCAGCCGGTCCGCCGCCGGGCATTCCTGGATGGTCACCGCGAGCGGAGGGGATGCCCCCGGCCGGCCGGCGTCCATCCGGGTGGAGCGCAGCAGCGCCCAGGCGCCGAGGCCGACGGGGACACGCGATATGGCCGGGTGGGAATCCACGCCGGCTTCGCGTGCCAGCAGCTGGGCGGCGACATTGAGCACCTCCGCCGGAATGCGCTCGTACGGCCGGGGCCCGCGCTGCAGCAGCCCCAGCCAGTCGCTCGCCGAGGCTGTCTGTCCCACGACGGCCAGCCCCTCGTCCAGGGTCAGCACCGCCTGCGGCGGCAGGGGCTTCCGGACGGCCTGCCACGCTGGAGCGCTCCCCTCCGTCTCCCGCCGGCACTGTGCCGCCCGGCTTCGCCGGAGGCCGGCAGCCAGCAGCGGCGCAGCGGTGGCGAGATAGTCGGTCTCCGGTTCGGAGAATGTGCCGCCCTCCCCTGCCCGCCACAGGTCCAGCCAGCCCCAGCAGCCGTGTTTGTCAGCGAACACCGTGGAGAGCACGTCCGTCACCCCGTAGCGGACCAGCAGCCTGTTCCACACGGGGCTGCGTTCCGGACGGCCGGCGGTCGCCATCAGCAGGGTCGTGGCCGGCCGGACCTGTCCCATCAGGGCCGTCCAGCGGCACTCGGGCGTCAGGTACTTGAGCCGGATCAGCTCCGGCAGCTCTTCCGGACACGGGATCCTGGCCATCGGGGAGGTGCCGGTGGCCGATCCGGGGTCCGACAACGGCCAGGCATAGGAGCTGAACGGCACCACCCGGCCCAGCTCGGCCAGCACTCCCCGGCGCAGTTCCTTGTCGTCGAGCACCTCCCGGCAGAGCTGCCCGACGCGTTCCAGGCTCCGGCTCAGCGCCCAGCTGGTGGTCATGACTTCAGTATGCCCCCCACCAGATTTCTGGGATACCGCACGCTGTCGGGCCGCGCCTAGCGTGGAATATCCCCGCAGACAGGGAACCGACAGGTCAAGGGAAACGGAAGGACTGGGAGCGATGTACACCCTGCAAATAGAACACGGGATCAAGGATTTTGACCTGTGGAAGTCAGCGTTCGACCGCGATCCGGTGAACCGCGCGGGGTCGGGGGTCACCGCGCACCGGATCAGCCGTCCGGTGGACGA
>DATITT010000526.1:0-3717 GCA_035467435.1 Arthrobacter sp.
AGCCGCGTGCAGCCGGAGCCGTCGACCGGTAGAAAACACGTGAACTCGCCGGATAACTGCCAGGTCGCCGGAACGTTCCGGCGATCTGGCACACTTCCGGCGAGTTCGGCGGGCGGCGGGCGGCGGGCGGGCAGCGAGGCGGGCGCGGGCGGCGAGGCGGGCGCGGGCGGGCGGCGGGAGGCGCGGGGCCCCTAGGAGTAGTACTGCCCCAGGGTCTCGGCCTTGAACTCGAAGAAGTTGCCGGCCTCGATGGCGAGGCGGGCGTCGTCGACCATCTTCACGACGAAGCGCTCATTGTGGATCGAGATCAGTGTGGCGGAGACCATTTCCTTGGCCTTGAACAGGTGGTGGATGTAGGCCCGGGAGTAGTTCAGGCAGGCGTAGCAGTCGCAGCCTTCCTGCAGCGGGCCGAAGTCGCGCTTGTACATGGCGCCGGAGAGGTTGTACCGGCCGGTGGGGTGGTAGAACGCCGAATTCCGGGCCACCCGGGTCGGTGAGACGCAGTCGAAGGTGTCCGCGCCGTTTTCGATCGCGGTGAAGATGTCGTCCGGCTCGGAGATGCCCAGGAGATGCCGGGGCTTGTTCTCCGGCAGCTCCTCGTTGCACCAGCGCACAATGGTGCCCAGGTTCTCCTTCTCCAGGGCACCGCCGATGCCGAAGCCGTCGAAGTTCATCGCGCCGAGGTCGCGGCAGGCCTTGCGGCGCAGGTCCTCGTACTGGGCGCCCTGGATGACACCGAAGAGCGCCTGGTAGGGCTTGCCCGCACGCTCGGATGTGAGCCGGAAGTGCTCGGTGATGCAGCGCTCGGCCCAGCGCCGGGTGCGCTCCAGGGATTCCTCCTGGTAGCCGCGGGAGTTCAGCAGGGTGGTGAGCTCGTCGAACGCGAACATGATGTCCGCGCCGATCTGGTGCTGGACGTTCATGGAGATTTCGGGGCTGAAGCGGTGCCGGTCGCCGTTGAGGTGGCTCTTGAACCACACGCCTTCCTCATCCACATGGGCCAGGCGTTCCTTGCCGGGGGCGACGGCGTCGTCGGGTCCCGAGTTGTCCACCGACTTCATGTCGATGACCTTCTTGAACCCCGAGCCCAGGCTCATCACCTGGAACCCGCCGGAGTCCGTGAACGTGGGCCCGTGCCAGTTCATAAAGGCACCCAGCCCGCCGGCCTCGTCCAGGATGTCCGCGCCGGGCTGCAGGTACAGGTGGTAGGCATTGGCCAGCACTGCCTGCGCGCCCAGCTCGGCGACGGATTCCGGGAGGACCGACTTGACCGTGGCCTTGGTGCCGACCGCGATGAAGGCCGGGGTCTGGATCTCGCCGTGCGGTGTGGTGATGGTGCCGGTGCGGCCGAGGAACTCCCCGCCGTTGGCGCTGACCTGGGCCTCCGACGGTGAGCAGCTTTCGCTCAGGCGTTTGCCCACACGGAAGGAGAACTCGGACTGCTGGGCCGGCAGGAGCGAGGACACGGGTGTTTCAGGATTGGCTGGCACCGTTCAAGTGTGCCAGCTGACAGCCTCCAACCCTTAGTGCAGCGGATCGGATGTGGGGTAGTTCTCAGCCCGCCACTTGTCCCAGTAGCTGCGGATGGACTCCAGCTGGTGCGCCCCGAGGTCATACGTGGAGACGATGACCAGGGATCCGCCCTCGGGCCTGATGTCCTTGATGGCAGGCTGGTCCGCCACGATCACCAGGCCTTCGCCGTGTTCCGCGTAGTGGTGGACCGTGAGCCCCACCTGGTGGTTGCTGCGGAACCAGACCTTGCCGGAGACTTCCTCGCCCGTGGCCAGGGTCAGCGAGTACGCTTGGCCGGGCTTGGGGACGTCGGACAGGCCCAGCTTTTCGATCGCGGATCCTTCGTTCCCGGGGACGGAGAAGAAGAAGGTCCGGCGTTTGCCGTGCGGATGCCGTTCGAGGGCGAAGCGGAGCTGCTGGAGGAAGGTCAGCCAGCCCTGGGTGATGTCCTCGTCCCAGGCGGCCCACTCGGAGTTGTGGTCCACCGCGGCCCGCGTGACACTGACTTCCGTGCCGGCCGGGACCGGTTTCAATGTGAACACGTCCCCGCCGTCGACCACCAGGGAGGTGTGGTCGGCGCCTTCAACGACATTGGGGCTGAAATAGATCTCATTGATCTCGGCCGCCTGGTCGTCGGCTTCCCAGCCGTGCCACTGGGCAACCTTGGCGGGCTCGCGCAGCATTGTCCACACCTGTTGCGCGTCAGAGTTGATCACAACGCTCAGATTGTTCGTCATGGGCTGAATCTACAACGCCCGGCCGCGAGGGGGTAGGGGCCAACCGCCTCAGGAACGGACGGACTCGAGTTCGTTGCCGATCCGGCGGTCCAGCTCCGGGGCGCCGATGGTTTCCGAGCCGCCGTGGGCGCGCAGGAAGAGCAGCGCCTCGAGCCGCAGGAGCCGCCACTCGCGTTCCGCATCCGGATTCGAGTTGTCCATCGAGCGGAAGATTTCCTTGTCATACAGGTTCGGTTCGTTGAGCGAGCGCTGGCGCACCTTGGCGTTGATCCGGGCCTTGAACGGATCCGTCTCCATGGCATCGGGGGCGCGGAGGAACTTCTCGTACACAACGGCACGTTCCTCCTGGCCGAGCTGGCGGCAGATGTAGCTGGACAGGGCGAGGGAGGCCTCCACCGATGCCCAGCGGCCGCGGTTGCCGTCGAAGGGCAGCACATTGAGCAGGTCCGCAATGGCGAGGGCGTTTTCGGCGTCCTTGAGGATGATAAACAGCTCCTGCGCGAGGTCGCTGAGGTCCTTGAGGCAGCTGCCGGACTTCGTGTTGATGCCCTTGGCCAGCCGTTCGCTGAGCAGCAGCACTCCCGCCGCCTTCGGGTGGGCCTCGGCCACGGCCTGCACCACGGACTCGGGCGTTTCCTCAAGGGGCGGGATCAGTGCCAGGTCCTCTTCGGTGGGGCCGCTCACCACCGGCGGAACGGGCGGCTGGGGAGGGACGACGACGGCGGGGGCTGCGGCGCCATTGGCCTCGGCGGTGCTGCCCTGCCCGCCCTGGACACTGCCTGCAGCGGCGGCCGGTGCGAGGGGCCGCAGAGCGGACGCGGCATCCTCAAGGGTGGTTTCCTCGACGGGGGCGCCGAGTATCAGGACCGTCGAGGCCGCGGCGATCCGGAGTCCGCCGCCTCCCGTGAGGGTCGCCAGGACCATGGCGGGGGTGCCGAAATCGTCGGTTTCGATGTCCACGCGCTGGATTTCGGCGGAGCGGTTGCCGTCGGGCAAGAGCAGCTGATCGCCGCTCTGCAGAGATCCAGCCTGCTGTTCGATATAGTTCCGGGCGGCCGGGGGGTGAGTCATTGCAGTCCTTAAATTCTTTTGCGGTCCGCCCTACAGTCTACAAAGGCGCGCGCGGGAAGTCGGGGACGCAGCCTCCGTGGGTCAGTTCCCGACGCCGGCGAAGGCCAGGGCCTGGCGGATCAGCGCACCGCGGCCGCCGCTGAATTCCAGCTGGACATCCGAGCTCATGACCTCCTGCGGGGTCATCCAGGTCAGTTCCAGCGCGTCCTGCCGCGGCGAGCAGTCGCCGGTGACGGGGATGATGTACGCCAGGGCGACGGCGTGCTGGCGGTCATCGGTGAACCCGGTGTGGGACGGGGACGGGAAGTACTCGGCCACCGTGAACGGCACCGGGCTGATGGGCAGCTGCGGGAAGGCCAGCGGGCCGAGGTCCTTTTCCATATGGCGCAGCAGGGCC
>DATITT010000527.1:0-8335 GCA_035467435.1 Arthrobacter sp.
ATCACCATCGTGCTGGACTGCGACGTCCTGCAGGCCGACGGCGGAACCCGCACCGCCGCCATCACGGGCGCCTACGTGGCGCTGGCCGAGGCCATCCGCTTCGCCCGCGAGAACAAGATGATCGCCCGCAACGCCCAGCCCCTGATCGACACGATCGCCGCCATCTCCGTCGGCATCATCGACGGCGTACCGATGCTGGACCTGCCCTACGTGGAGGACGTCCGGGCCGAGACCGACATGAACGTGGTCGTCACCGGATCCGGCAAGTTCGTCGAAGTCCAGGGCACTGCCGAAGGCGCCCCCTTCGACCGCGATGAGCTCAACAAACTGCTGGACCTCGCACTGATGGGCACCGAGCAGCTCGCCGCCATCCAGCGCGAAACCCTGGCGGAAGCCCCGTGACAGCAGGCGCTGCCCCGCAGGACGCTGCACAGCACAGTGCTGCCCAGCACGGCGCCATGCCCGTGCTGGTGCTCGCCACCCACAACCAGGGCAAGCTGCGGGAGCTTCGCGAACTGCTGCGCGGGCAGGTGCCCGGACTCGACGTCGACACCCAGGTCGTGGATGCGGGCGCGGTGGGGGGCCCTGACGTCGCCGAGACCGGTGTGACCTTTGCCGAGAATTCGCTGCTCAAAGCGCGCGCGGTGGCGCAGGCGACCGGGCTTGTGGCAATCGCGGACGACTCCGGCCTCGCCGTCGATGTGCTCGGCGGGGCGCCCGGCATCTTCTCGGCCCGTTGGGCCGGCCGCCACGGGGACGACGCCGCCAACCTGAGGCTGCTGCTGGACCAGCTGGCCGATGTTCCCGACGAGTACCGCGGCGCCGCGTTTGTCTGCGCCGCGGCGCTGGCGGTCCCGGGTTCCGGACCGGACGAGGGCCGGGAAGTCGTGGAATACGGGCAGCTTGAGGGGACGCTGCTGCGCGAACCGCGCGGGGCCGGCGGCTTCGGCTACGATCCGGTGCTGCAGCCCAGCGGGCTGGACCGCAGCTGCGCCGAGCTGACTCCGGCGGAGAAGAACGCCATCAGCCACCGAGGGCACGCGTTCCGGGCCCTGCTCCCGGCGATCGTGGAGGCGCTGTCCGGGAGGTAGGCCGGCCCGCGACAACAGGTGTGTTAACAGCGGAAGGCGCCCCACGTGTGGGGCGCCTTCCGCTTGAGCTGTTGGGTCCGGACTGCCGGTCCGGAGCAGGAGTTACAGGGTCTTGCGTTCCTCTTCGGGCTCGTGCTCCTCGATGAACTCCTCGATAAGGTCCGTGCCGTACTTTTCGGACTGGCGCTTGGCGATGAAGCCGCGGGCGACCTCAATGCCGATCGGGATCACGGAGACCAGGACGATCACGATGAAGATGATGTCCAGGTTTTCGCGGACCCACGGGAAGGTGTCGCCCAGCAGGTAGCCCAGCATCGTGACGCCGCCGCCCCACAGCAGCGCGCCAATGACGTTGAACAGGAAGAACTTGCGCTTGTCCATCTGCGCGACGCCCACGATCACCGGGACGAAGGTCCGGATGATGGGAACGAAGCGGGCCAGGATCAGGGCCTTGCCGCCGTGCTTCTCGAAGAAGGCGTGGGCGCTTTCCACGTTTTCACGCTTGAAGAGCCTGGAATTCGGCTTATTGAAGATGGCCGGGCCGGCTTTGGACCCGATCACATAGCCGACCTGGTTCCCGACGATGGCCGCGACGATGATCATCCCCACGAAAGCCCAGATGTTGACCTTGATGGTCCCGGTCGCCACGAGGAGCCCGGCCGTGAACAGCAGCGAGTCACCCGGCAGGAAGAAGCCGATCAGGAGGCCGGTCTCAGCGAAGATGATCCCGCAGACCAGCAGCACCACCCAGGGCGCGAGGGCGGGATCGGCCAGGAAGATCTGGGGGTTCAACCAGTCGGGCAGGAAGGAGGCCAGCTGCGGCTGTACCGGGCCTGCACCGCCGATCGTGGACACGGCGAAGTCGCTCAAAGCTAAAAGGTTCACCCATCAAGGATACTTGACGGCCGCCGTCGGGCGCTCCCGGCCGGTGGGCGCAGGGCATGTCATTGTCGCGGCGCAAGACACAGCATGCGCGCAGCCGTGCCGTGCGGGGCGGGCCGGAATCCGGCGGTAAAGTTGGGGCGTGGGTTTGGACTTTACGGCGATCGACTTTGAGACCGCGAACGGCTTCCGCGGTTCACCGTGCGCTGTTGGCCTCAGCAAGGTGCGCGGCGGCGTGGTGGTCGAGGAGGCCTCATGGCTGATGCGGCCGCCGGAAAACCACGACCGCTTCGACCACCACAACGTCCGGATCCACGGCATCCGTCCTGAACAGGTGGCCGGGCTGCCGCGCTTCGGTGACCTCTTCCCGGAGATCGGCGCCTTTATCGGCGGCGACGTGCTCGCCGCGCACAATGCCGCCTTCGACCTCGGCGTGATCCGCTCCGGCCTTGAGGTCTCCGGACTTCCGGGCCCGGCCTATGACTACGTCTGCACGGTGATGCTCTCCCGCCGTTGCTACTCGCTGGTGTCCAATTCCCTGCCGTACGCTGCCGAGGAAGCCGGCGTTCCGCTGGTCAACCACCACGATGCCGCCGAGGACGCGCGGGCCTGCGCCGGGATCCTGATAGACATTGCGGCGCGCAACGGCGCCGGCAGCATCGCGGAGCTTTACCTGTCCCTGGGACTGACGGTGTCGCGCCAGCCGGCGTTCGACCCGCTGCGCGATCCGCTCTCCAAGGCCAGCCGGTCGGCCCTGGACGCGCTGGCCGGGGGACCGGCCACCGCGGCCCCGGTCCGGGCCTACCAGCCCGGATGGCCGGAAGAGGGCGCCAATCCGCCGCCGAACGCCTTCGCCGAGCCCGGCCACCCGTTGTTTGGCCAGACCGTGGTGTTCACCGGTGAACTCGCCATACCCCGTCCCGAGGCGAAGACCCGTTCCGCCGAGCTTGGCGCCAGGCCGGAGAGCCGGGTCACGGCCCGCACCACCGTCCTGGTGGTGGGCGACGGGTTCGTGGCCGCCGACCTCCGCTCCGGCCGCCTGACCGGCAAGGCCCGGCGCGTGCTGGAGCTGCACGACCGGGGCCAGCGGATCGAGGTCCTCTCCGAGGGTGAATTCCTGCAGATGGTGGGCGGCCATGTCGCCTCCGCGGCGATTGCCTGACCCCGGCCGGTCCAGTCCCGGCGGTCACACTGCGCAACAAACATTCCGCCCGGGGCGCGCCCGCTCCTAGCCTTGAACGATGAGCAACCTGTCCCCGGCATCTCCCACGCCTCCGGCACCCGCAACTGCATTTTCACCTGCACGCGGGGGCGGAATCAGCTGGCGGACGGTCTTCGCGTTCCCGAACCCGGTCAATGAGTACGCGGCCCGGATCACGGCCGCCCTGGTGGTGCTGCTGTCCGTGCTGACGCTGCTGACCGGCATCGGCTGGGGCCTGGCCGTCATCGCCGCGGGGTTCTGGCTGCGCGTCCTGTTCGGCCCGCGGATCTCGCCGCTCGCCCGGCTGTCCGTCAGGGTTTTGACGCCGTTGCTGGGGAAGACCCGGCTGGTCCCGGGCCCGCCGAAGCGCTTCGCCCAGGGCATCGGCGCCGCCGTATCCACCGCCGCCGCCCTCCTGCTGGCCGCGGGGCTGGCGCCGGCAGCCTGGAGCCTGCTCGCAGTCCTGATTGTCGCCGCGTCGCTGGAAGCCTTCGCGGGCTTCTGCCTCGGCTGCGCCATCTTCGGCTTCCTGCAGCGCCGCGGCCTGATTCCCGAGGACGTCTGCGAGGCGTGCAACAACATCTCGCTGCGCCGCGCCTGAGCCCTGGGCCACCCGCCCGGGCCACCCGCGGGGGGCCGCCCGCGGGCGTCACGCGGAGAGGCCGCCTGCCGCGTGCACCAGCCGCTGCCGGGTCAGCCGCCGGTGACTGCTGCCAGCTGCGACGCCATGCCCCGGATGACCTCCGGGGCCTCCAGCGCGTCGAGCCACTGCGCCGGCAGGCAGTCCTCCCCGTAGAAGGTGCCCAGGATGTTGCCGGCAATCGACGCGGTGGAGTCACTGTCGCCGCTGTGGTTCACCGCGACGGCGATGGCCGCTCGGAAGTGGGCCTCCGGGTGCCCGGCAGCCGCCGTCGGATCCGGTTCCGTGGCCAGGACCGCGTACAGCGCGACGGCGAGTGCCTCCTCCGCCACCCACCCTTCGCCGAGTTCCCTCACCAGGTCCTCGGGCTCAAGCACCACGCCGGCGGCGCCCAGCCGGAGGGCGGCCCCCAGCCGGGCGATGACATCCGGGTCGGGTTCTTCACCTTTGCGCAGGTGGCCGGCGTCCAGCTGTCCGAGGGCGTAGTCCGCCGCTTCGCGCAGGCCGTGCCCGGCGGTCAGGGCATGGATGACGAGGCTGAAGATCCCGGCGCTCTGCCGGGCCGCGGGGTGCCCGTGGGTCAGCGAGGCCGCGTCGGCGCTGAGTTTGTAGATCGCGTCGGCGGCGATGTAGGGGACCAGGCCGAACGGGGCGGAGCGCATCACCGTGCCGCAGCCCTTCGAGTCCGGGTTGACCGGGCGGAAGAACGTCCCCATCTCTCCGGTGGCCAGTCCGCTCAGGCAGGCGCTGCCCGGAGCGCGTCGGTGCTTGAGGACGCCGTGCGAATCGATCCAGCGGGGCGGCTGGAACGGCGCCGCCTCCGGAACCGGCACATCCTGGGTGGCGAGCCAGCGCAGGTACGCGAGCCACAGGCACGCATTGGTGTCCGCGGCCACGCCCGAGTTGGCCCACTCCAGCGCCTCCAGCAGCCCGTCCACGGTGTAGAGCGTGAGCTGCGTGTCGTCGGAGAAGTGGCTGCCGCCGTCGAGCGCGGAGAAGTCCTGCAGCCCGTCCGGTCCGAACTTCCCGCGGATGGTGGAGATGTCGTCGAATTCGACGGCGTACCCCAGTGAATCACCCAGCGCGCCGCCCAGCAGGCACCCGTGGATCCGGGATGCATGCGACGGGGTCGGGGACGGTCCGGGGGGAGTGGCGGGCTCGGTGCTCATGACTAAGAATTTTACCCCCCGGCCCCTGCCGCCGCGGCCTGACCCCCGGGGTGCCCGGCCGGGACGCTGGGCGCGGTTCCAGCCAACGTCCAGACTCCGCTGTCAGACTGCTCGCTGACCCCAAGCAAAGGAATTCCTGTACATGATCACGCCTGCGTCAGCCCCCGCGTCAGCCGACCGGCCGGCCGCCACCCCCGATCCGGCCCCTCCCGGGCTGCTGGGCCGGGTGTCCGCCGAGGCCCTCGGGACCTTCTTCGTGGTGGTCGCCGGCCTGGGCGTCCCGCTGTTCACCATTCCGCAGTCGAACCCGCTCTCCGCTTCCCTCGCCGCGGGGCTGGCGGTCACCGCGGCGATGCTGGCGTTCGGGTACCTCTCCGGCGGCCACTTCAATCCCGCGGTAACGGCGGGAAACGCCCTTGCGGGCCGCCTCGGGTTCGCTGACGCCGCGGCCTACATCGGCGCGCAGCTGGTGGGCGCACTGCTCGGCGGGGTGACGCTCTTCGCTATCCTGCGCACCGTCCCCAACATCGCCGACACCAGGACCGCCTTTGACACGGTGGCCGCAGGCTTCGGCGAGAATTCCATCATCCAGGTCCCGCTGGCCGGGGTACTCCTCATTGAGGTGCTCGGCGCCGCCCTGCTGGTGGCCGTCTTCCTGGGCGCCACCTCGGCCCGGAACCCGTCCCGGCTCGCGGCCCCGTTCGCCGTCGGCCTGACCATGGCGGTGCTCCTGCAGCTCGGCCAGGCGCCCGGCAACACGCCCTTCAACCCGGCGCGCGCCACCGCGTCGGCGCTCTTCAGCAGCCCCGACGCACTCGGGCAGCTGTGGCTCTTCTGGGTTGCCCCGCTGGTGGGCGCGGCACTGGCGGGACTGGTGTTCCGCGGCTTCGCGCTGTCGACGCCGGCCGCGGTTCCGGCCACTCCTCCGGCTGGCACTGTCGACGCGGCGGACGGGGACGACGGGGCGGACGGGGACACGGACGGCACCGCGCTGGCGGATTCCGAGGCCGTGGCGCCCTCATTGGCGGCACCCGCAGGGACGGCGGCACCTGCAGGCCGCACGGGAAAAGAGGACGAGGCGCGCGACTTCTTCGACAAGCGCGGCGAGTAGTCCACCCGCGTCGGGTCCCCACACTGCAACGCGGGGTCATTTCCCGCCCAGCGGGACCGGCGGGAAGTGACCCGCGTTGCTGTTCCGGAGCGGTGGCGCAATCCTGTCGGTGGCAGCCGATACCGTAGGAGCATGCGGTTATTGCACACTTCGGACTGGCATCTGGGCCGGTCGTTCCACGGCGTCGGGATGCTGGATGCCCAGCGCGCGTTCATCGACCAGCTCGTCACCTTCGTCCGGGACGAGGCGGTCGACGTCGTCCTGATCGCCGGCGACGTCTACGACCGCGCCCTGCCCGGAGTCGACGTCGTCCGCCTGCTCGACGACGCCCTCGTGGGTCTGACCGGCGCCGGGGCCCAGGTGGTGCTGACCAGCGGCAACCACGACTCCGCCATCCGCCTCGGCTTCGCCTCCCGGCTGCTGGAACGCGGGGGAGTGCACCTGCGCACCAGGCTCACCGAGCTGGACCAGCCCGTGCTGTTCCCGCTCGACGAGGCTGATCCGGACGCCGGACCGGTGCTCGCCATCTATGGCATTCCCTGGCTGGAACCGCGGCTCGTGGCCGAACAGCTCGGCGTCGACACCGCCAGCCACTTCGAAGTGACCCGGGCCGCCACCGCCCGGATCCGGGCAGATCTTGCCGCCCGGGCCGGAATCCGGACGGTTCATTCTGTGGTGCTGGCGCACACCTTTGCCAGCGGCGGCATCAGTTCCGACAGCGAGCGGGACCTCAGCATCGGCGGCGTCGGCGCCGTCCCGCTGGATCTCTTCGATGGCTTCGGCTACACGGCGCTGGGCCACCTGCACGGCCGGCAGGAACTCTCTCCCACCGTCCGCTACTCCGGTTCGCCGCTCGCGTACTCCTTCTCCGAAGCGCAGCACAGGAAAGGCAGCTGGCTCGTCGACGTCGACGCGGCCGGCGTCGGCGGGGTCCGGGAGGTGCTGTGGGAGGCGCCCCGGACCCTGGCCGTGCTGCGCGGCAAACTGGAGGAACTGCTCCTGGCCGAGGACCACGCCTGGGCCGAATCCGCTTACTGCCAGATCACCCTGACCGACGCCCAGCGGCCGGCGCAGGCGATGGAACGGCTGCGCTCACGGTTCCCCGACACCCTGGTGCTGGGGTTCGACCCGGAAGGTGCCGGCGCCGCCGCCAAAACCAGCTACAGCAGCAGGCTCGCCGAGGCCGAGGACGACCTGTCCGTCTGTTGCGGTTTCCTCGAGCACGTCCGTGGCCGGGCTGCCGACGACGGTGAGGCGGCGGTCCTCGCCGAAGCCCTGGAATCCGTGCGCCTGGAAGGAATTTCGCTGTGAGGATCCACCGTCTCGAGATCTCCGCCTTTGGACCCTTCGCCGCCACCGAACACATCGATTTTGACCGGCTGAGCGCCCACGGGCTGTTCCTGCTGAACGGTCCCACGGGAGCCGGCAAGACCAGCGTCCTGGACGCCATCTGCTTCGCGCTCTACGGTTCGGTGCCCGGGGCGCGGCAGGACGGAAAACGGCTGCGCAGCGACCACGCCGAGGCCGCGGCCGAGCCCCGCGTCACCTGCGAGTTCTCCGCCCGCGGCCGGCACTTCGAAGTCTCCCGTTCTCCCGCCTGGGACAAGCCCAGCGCCCGGGGCCGGAACGGCTTTACCGTACAGCAGGCCAACACCCTGCTCCGGGAACGCGTCGACGGCGAATGGATCGAAAAGTCCGGCCGCAACGACGAGGCCGGGGCCGAGATCACCGATGTCCTCGGCATGAACCGGGAGCAGTTCACCCGCGTTGTGATGCTGCCCCAGGGCGACTTCGCCGCCTTCCTGCGGTCCAAGGCCGCCGACCGGCTCGAGCTGCTGCAGAGCCTCTTCGGCACCCAGCGTTTCGAGTCCGTGGAGCAGGAACTCGGCCGGAAGGCGCAGGCCGCCCGCACTGAGGTCGCCGGCCTCAACGGCCAGCTCGAGCTCCTGCTCGCCCAGGCGGAAGCCGAAACGGCGCCGCTGGAGCTCGACACAGCAGCCGCCCCGGACCGTGCCGACCCGGACTCCTTCCTCAGCTGGCTGCAGGGGCATGCCGGCGCCGCCGCAGAACAGCGCCGCGCGGCCGCACGGGAGGCCGAGGGACTGTGCGCCGCCCGCCTGTCCGCCCGGGACACCGCGACAGCCCGTGCCGCCCGCCAGACCAAGCTGGCCGCGGCCGAACGACGTCGCTCCGAGGCTGAGGCCGCCGCCCCCGCGGCCGCTGCCAGGAGCGGACAGCTGG
>DATITT010000528.1:0-7137 GCA_035467435.1 Arthrobacter sp.
TTGGAGAGGATTTCCAGCACGCCGTGAACATGCATGGATACCATCAGGTGATAGGTGGGTGTGTTTTCGATATGGACACCGTCGGAAGTGAACGACGTCGAAAAATATGAGTACAGCCGCGTCGTGGCGGTCGCAAAGAAGTCCTCGCGCTCATTGGGCGGGACGAAGTCGCACATAACCGCAAAATAGAGCAGTGAGATGTCCTGGAACATTCCGTGGTTGTTGCCGGTCGCATGAAATTCGTCCGTCGCGAGCAGGCGGGCGGTATCCAATGCCAGTCCGGCCAGCCAACTGTAGTCGTCGTCGGGTACGAGCCCTCTCAGCTGCCGGAGCAGGGCTGTCAGTTGGATGAGCCGCTGGGCCGTGGTCTCGTCATGGTGCGACACTTCAGGGATCCTTGTGCCGTCACGGTAGTTCGCGGACCAAATGCGGGCCACGCGCAGGGCGAAGGCCGCGTAATCGGGGGCCGTGGCCGGATCACTGAGCGCCGTTCCGTGCCAGTCAGCAAAGAATAGGAAGCCGTGGACAAACCGCGCCTGGGAGCGTTTGGTGGCGTCCGCCCAAATTTCGCCGTCGTTGAAGGCTAGGTGTCCAAATCGAGCGCTGACAATTTCGCCGTCTCTGAAGAGCTTTGCCGCACGCAACCGGGCCACCTCACCTGCGGCCCGGGGGAGCCGGCGTGCGACTGCTTCTTTCATGAGGTCAAAGTTAGTCGGCACGAAGAGTTCTCCAGTCTTTACCGCGGTCCAGTTGGCCGAAGCCCGGCATAAGCCTCGCCCTGCTTTCCGTGTGTCACAGACCGAATTCCGGGAGCCTGTCTCCGAGCTTGAGCAGGTGCGCCACGGCGGCGACGGTGCGTTCGGAGGCTTTGCCATCGCCATAGGGATTTACAGCGTTGGCCATCGAATCGAAGTGATCCTGGTCGTGCAGGAGCCGGTCAACTTCTTTTACGATGCGCTCTTCGTCGGTACCGATCAGGGTCACTGTTCCGGCGTCGACGGCCTCCGGGCGTTCGGTGTTGTCCCGCATCACCAAGACAGGTTTGCCGAGGCTGGGGGCCTCTTCCTGTACCCCACCCGAATCCGTCAGAACAATGTGCGCCAGCGACAACATACGGGTGAATTCCCCGTAAGCCAGGGGCTCCGTGACAATAACGTTCGGTTTGCCCTCAAGGGCAGGGAGCACGGCTTCGCGCACCACCGGATTCTTGTGCGCCGGCAAAACGATCACCATCTCCGGCTCGGCGTCAGCAATTCTTGCCAAGGCCCTGCCAACTCCGCGCATGGCGTCGCCCTGGTTCTCGCGCCGGTGGGTGGTCACCAGGAGGATCCTGCGGCCGCTTGTTGCGAGGTCCTCTAGTTGCGGGTCGGTGAAGGGGATCTTCTTGCCGACCGTCGTCAGGAGGGCGTCGATAACGGAGTTGCCGGTGACCACGATGTCGCTGGCTTTGATTCCTTCGGCGAGGAGGTTGGCCCGGCTGACACTCGTGGGAGCAAGGTGGAGGCTGGCGATCTGGCTCGTGATCTTGCGATTGGCTTCTTCCGGGAACGGGGAGAAGAGATCGCCGCTGCGAAGTCCTGCTTCGACATGAATGACGGGGATGCCGTGATAAAAAGCGGCAATGGCACCGGCGGTGGACGTAGTCGTATCGCCTTGCACAATGACGGCGTCTGGCTTCTTCTCGGAGAAGAGCTTGTCCAGTCCGTCAATGGTCCGAGTCATGATTGCGGACAGCGACTGCCGCTGCTGCAGGATATTGAGGTCATGATCCGGCACAATGCCAAAAAGCTCGTTGACCTGATCAAGCATCTCGCGGTGCTGGCCGGTAACTGTCACCACACAATCAAATAGCTCAGACGCCTGCAGTGCGGCAACGATCGGGGCCATTTTGATGGCCTCGGGCCGGGTGCCGAATATTGGCATGATGCTGGGCATGGGTGGTCCCCCGAAGGATTTATGGATGACGTCGGCAACGATGCTACGGGAATGGGCGATGAATCACTGAATCGTGGCTCGCCTGGTCGCACGTTTAGGGGGCACAAATACTGCCAATAAAGTGTCGGGGCTTAATTCAGCCCGCTAGAATCAGGGCGATCGTGAGGGCAATGATACTGATCGAGACAAAAATTACGGCCACCAGCGCGACCGTCCGTTTGCGGCCCTGGGTCTGATCCCGACCTTGTCCGGTTCCAACAGAGGGTTTTGCTTCGTTTCCGCGGACGGCCCCCAGCGGGAAGGGATCCACCCCCGGAACCAGCAGAGTGTCCGGGACCTCCGCGTGAAACAGCCGCTTGCGCAGATGGCGCGGAGCGGCGACCAGCGGGGGAGTGTCTATGGATTCGTCCACGGTGCTCTCCTCCTCATCTGGTCGTGATGACTCGCTCGTCTGGGGCGTCGGCCAACATGGCGGAATTAGCCGTGCCCGTATCAATTCTTGCATCACTGCCGCGGAGGCGTGCATTCCTGCCGCAGGGATGCGTGAACCGGTCCGCGGAGGCGGCCGTGACCTACTTGGCCGAGCAATTTTTGGTCCGCTGGTGGAAAACGTTGGAAAGAAATACATGGTCTTTGCCGCGGAGAATCAAGCTCCTTCGGGAAAGCCCCAGCGGCCCCGCTCGTCGAGGAAGAAAACAACAGCGTGGCCGCGGAGCACAGTCGCGGAGCACAGTGTTGTGCGCTGCAGCTTGCCGGACAGGTAGAATCACCCCTTGGCGATGCGCTTTCTTTTCGGCGCCTACGCCATGTTCGACGACGAACACCACAACGTACCGAACTGGTTTGCTTTGGGGGAGCACTTGAAAACACCGCCTGACACCGCCCCAACCAGCGGTACCAGCGCCGAGCCCAGGGCCCCGCGCGTAACCCTGCTGGCACACTCCTTCTGGCCCGAAAACAGCCCGCCCCAGCGCCGGTGGACGGCCTTGCTGAGGGAATTCTGCGCCTTCGGCTGGGAATTCGATGTTGTTACTCCGGTGGCACACTTTCCGGTGGGCAGGCGTGAGCTTCCCCGCGAACTGGCCGGACGAGCCTTCCGGCGGCAAGAGGGCCAGTTCACCGAGCTGATTCGGCGGGTACCGTATCTGCCTCACGGCAACTCGCACCTGGCCAGATTGCTGGACCAGTGTTTCTCGGCGGCACTATCGGTGCCCCTGGGTCTCCTGACCCGCCGCCCGGACGTGGTGATCGCCACGGCCCCGAGCCTGCCGATCCTCGCCGCCGGTTATCTGCTGGCCCGGCTGCGGGGCGTTCCCCTGATCGTTGAAATGCGTGACGCCTGGCCGGACCTGGCCAGGGACTCCCGGATGGTGCGCGGGCGGGTGAAGAGCGTGGTCGAAATGGCGGTGGAGTTCGTCCAGCAGCGTGCGGACTTGGTGGTCACGGTGACTGAGGGCTTCGCGGAGACACTGCGGTCCAGGGGACTGAAAAATGTCAGGACGGTCAGCAACGGCCTCCACGTGGACACCATTCCATTCCTGGAATCCCCGGAGCTGGAACGGGAGGTGCTCGAGGCCCTCTACCTGGGAAACCACGGCGAAAGCCAGCGGCTCGACGTCGCGATCCGGGCCAGTGCCCTCGTCGGAGCTGCCATGCACCTCCACCTTGTGGGCCACGGAACCCAGCGTCCCGCGCTGGAAAAACTGGCAGCCGAGCTGGGTGCTCCCGTGACATTCCATCCCCCGCTGCACGGCCAGGACGTTATGGACCGCTATGCCGCTGCCGACACCTGCGTTGTCTCGCTGCGGGACGACTGGAAGTCGTTCGAGACCACCATTCCGTCCAAGACGTACGAAGTGCTGGCCGTTGGCCGTCACGTAACGGCCGTTGTCCACGGCGAGGCCGCGCGCATCATCGAAGAGGCTGAGGCCGGGGACATTGTCCCCAGTACACCCGAGGCCGTGGCCGCTTTGTGGCGTGAACTGGCCGCTGACCGCTCACGGCTGGTCCGTTCCGGTGCCAGCCGCCAATGGGTCAAGGAGCACGCCGACTACACGCAGCTGGCGGAGAAGTACATGGAGCTCATTTCAGAACTTTTGAGCAAGGCGCCAGCCACTCAGCGGTGATCCGGCTCTTCGTAACTTGCCTTACGTTCCGGCCCGCTGATCCGTGCATTCCGGCCGCAGGGACACGTCCAGCAGGCCCCCGGTCTCGATGACAAACCGCCGAAACCACTGCCCCAGGCTCAGCTTGGGGTGGGAGTTCACCATCTGCACCTCCGCCGTCGTGCATTGCTCCATCAGCCGGAGCGACCTGGCAACGTGATAGCTGGACGTCACCACAGTGACGGACTTCCAGCCGTTCGCCTCGGCAATCCTGCCGATGGCGCGCGCTTCGCCGCGGGTGTCGTACTCCTCAGGACGGAAGCACAAGAGCTGGGCGCTGGGAAAGGCGGCCGCGTTGCAGGCCGCGTCGGCTGCCACATTGCCTGGAGTGTCCGTGTGCGACAGGACCAGGACGGGGATCCCGTAGTCCTGTTGCATCTCCCGCGCGACCGGCAGCCGTTCCGATGCAGAGCCGCCCAGCATGATGACGGCATCAGTCCGATGGACGCTCAGGGGATCGACATTGACGAACAGTTGGATGGCGAAGACCAGCCAAAGAAGCGCAGCCCCGGAAATCCAGGCAAAAATCCGTGTCCCCAGGGGATTCAGGGCGGGCAGCGGAAGGGGCATGAGTACGAGTCTCGCATGCGCCGTACGCCACGGGGAAAACGGTCAGCGAACGACGCAGACGGCCACCCCGCTCCGTGGCGTACGGGCTCCGGTGCCGGTCCCGCGCTGTAGCGTAGGGCTGTGCCTGAACACAAGATTGTCCCGCCTTCAAAACACAAGCCGGCCACGGCGGATGAGCCTCTAGCGCCCGGGATCACCCCGCCGCTGACCGTCGACGAGCTCTCCGAATCCCAGCTCCTGGAACGCATCTTCCCGCGCCTGCATTACGGCCAGGACCACAACCCGTCCCTGATCCTGGGACCGGGCGACGACGCCGCCATCGTGGCCGCCCCGGACGGTCGGACCGTCCTCAGCATCGACACCCAGGTGGCGGACCAGGACTTCCGGCTCGAATGGAACAACGGCTACCGGACCACCGGCTACGACGTCGGCTGGAAGGCCGCCGCGCAGAACCTCAGCGACATCAACGCCATGGGCGCCCGCGCCACCTCCCTCGTGGTCAGCCTCACCATGCCCCCGGACACCCGGGTCGCCTGGGTGGAGGACTTCGCCGACGGACTCAGTGCCGGCATCAGGGAACTGGGCGCCCCGGACTGCGCCGTCGCCGGCGGAGACCTCGGGCGGGGCCGCGAGCTGGCGGTCAGCGTGGCGATTCTCGGCACCCTCGACGGCGGCTCACCCGTGTTGCGCTCCGGCGCCCGCGCGGGGGACACCCTGGCGCTGGCCGGCACCGTGGGCCGCGCTGCCGCCGGTCTCGCGCTGCTGGAATCGGCAACCCCCGTCGAAGCCCTGACCAAGGTCCAGCGCGCCCTGATGGACATCCAGTGCCGGCCCCTGCCGCCGCTCGCGGCAGGCCCGCTGGCCCGGGATTCCGGAGCGACAGCCATGATGGACATTTCCGACGGGCTGGTCCGCGACGGCAACCGGATGGCCGCCGCCAGCCATGCCGTCCTGAACCTGGACGCGTCGGTCCTGGAGCAGCTGGCGGTTCCGCTCCTGCCCGCCGCCGAACTGCTGGGCACTGATCCCATGGCCTGGATCCTGGGCGGAGGGGAAGACCACGGGCTGCTGGCCACATTCCCCTCCGGTCTTCAGCTGCCTCACGGTTTCACTGCGATAGGCTCGGTAGAAGCCCCTGCACCAACGGACAGCGCGGGCGTCAAGATAGCGGGCAGGCCCGCTGACACTGTGGGATGGGATCACTTTGCAGACTAAAATTGCCGCCAACGCGCAAGCGATGAAGCGGTGGTTGAGCAAGGCAGAAACGACGCTTGGAAACCACAGCGACCGCCTGAACGCCATCAACATCTTCCCCGTCGCCGACGGCGACACCGGCACCAACCTCTACCTCACGGCGCGCGCCGCCGCCCAGGCGCTCCAGAGCCTGGACACCGCCGCGATACCGCAGATTGGCGCGGATCCGGCCGTTCATGCCTTCGGGCCGCCGGATCCGGCCCTGAACGACGTCGGCGCCGTCCTTGCCCGGGCCGGCCTGGCCGCGATGGAAAAGGCCCGCGGCAATTCCGGGACGCTGTTCGCCGTTTTCCTTTGCGCCGCCGCGGAACCCCTCGCCGGCCACCCGCGGCTCAGTGCGCCGCTGCTGGCCGCCGCACTGAACCGGGCCCAGCTGCGGGCCTGGTCCGCCCTGAGCGACCCGGTTCCCGGCACCATGCTTTCCGTGATGGAGGCCGCAGCCCGCGCCGTGGCCGCCGTGGACTCCGCGCACGACGGCGACGACAGCAACCACACCCTCGGCCTGGCCCTGGACGCCGCCGTGGAAGCCGCCGTCGCGGCCGTGGTGCGCACCGAGGACCAGCTCGAGGCGCTGCATAACGCCCATGTGGTGGATGCCGGCGGCGTCGGGATGCTGCTGATCCTCGACTGCCTCCGCTCCGCCGTCCTCGGCGAGGACCTCCAGGACCAGCTGCTGGACGGGCTGCACGGCTACGACGTCCAGGACCCGCATATCCACGCCGGCATGCCGCGGGACGAGGGCGTGGAAGTTATGTGCACCATCACCCTGTCGCCGCTCGACGCCGCCATGATGCGCCAGCGGCTCGACGAAATGGGCGACTCCGTCATCATGAGCCAGGTCGGAGGGGCGGCCGACGCCTCCGGTGGCTACCGCTGGCGCGTCCACGTCCACGTCCCGCACGCCGGGCCCGCCGTGGCCCTGATCCGCTCCCTCGGCGAACCCTCGGACATCAGTGTCAGCGAGCTTGCCCTGCCGGACGTCGAACCCGGCGACGCGGGTGCCCGTGAACCCGCCGGACAGGTCCCCGACGGACATGAACGCTGACCTGGCCAACGCCGGACTGGCCAACGCCGAACTGGGTCTGGGCCTGGAACGCCGGATCGGGAAGCGCTCCGCGGCGCCCATCGAAAAGCACCTCGGCATCACCACCGTCGGCGGACTGCTGGACTATTTCCCCCGGCGCTATTTCAACCGCGGCGAACTCACGCCCAT
>DATITT010000529.1:0-19853 GCA_035467435.1 Arthrobacter sp.
CAAAACCATCCTGCTCGAAGTGGACCACGAACTCGCCACCGAAGCACGCCACGCCATCGCCGCGTTCGCCGAGCTGGAACGCGCCCCCGAGCACATCCACAGCTACCGGCTGACGCCGCTGGGCCTCTGGAACGCCCGGGCCGCGGGCCTTGACGCCGAGAAGGTGCTCGACACGCTGCTGAAGTACTCCCGCTTCCCGGTGCCGCATTCCCTGCTGATCGACGTCGAAGAGACCATGTCCCGGTACGGCCGGCTGCGGCTCGAAAAGGATCCCCAGCACGGCCTCGTCATGCGCACCTCGGACTATCCGGTGCTGGAGGAAGTCAGCCGCGCCAAGAAGATCGCCCCGCTGCTGGGTCCGAGGATCGACGGCGAGACCGTGGTGGTGCACTCCTCCCAGCGCGGGCAGCTCAAGCAGCTGCTGCTCAAGATCGGCTGGCCCGCCGAGGACCTGGCCGGCTACGTTGACGGCACGCCGCACCCCATCCTGCTCGACGAGTCCGGCTGGAAGCTCCGCCCCTACCAGCAGCTGGCGATGGAGAACTTCTGGGCCGGCGGCAGCGGCGTCGTCGTGCTTCCCTGCGGGGCCGGCAAAACACTGGTGGGTGCCGCCGCGATGGCCACCAGCTCCACCACGACGCTGATCCTGGTCACCAACACCGTGTCCGCCCGGCAGTGGAAGGACGAGCTGCTCAAACGGACTTCCCTCACCGAGGAGGAGATCGGCGAATACTCCGGCTCCGTCAAGGAAGTCCGTCCCGTGACGATCGCCACCTACCAGGTCCTGACCACCAAGCGGGGCGGGCTCTACCCCCATCTGGAGCTGGTGGACGGCAACGACTGGGGACTCATTATCTACGACGAGGTCCACCTGCTGCCCGCCCCGATCTTCCGGATGACAGCGGACCTGCAGGCACGCCGCCGGCTCGGCCTTACCGCCACGCTGGTCCGCGAGGACGGCCGCGAGGGCGAGGTGTTCAGCCTGATCGGCCCGAAGCGCTACGACGCGCCGTGGAAGGACATCGAGGCGCAGGGCTATATCGCACCGGCCGACTGCGTCGAGGTCCGGATCGACCTGCCCCGCGACGAACGCGTCGCCTATGCGATGGCTGAGGACGCGGACAAGTACCGGCTGTGCGCCACGTCCGAGTCCAAGACGCTGGTGGTGGAGCAGCTCGTGGCCCAGCACGCCGGCGAGCAGCTGCTGGTGATCGGCCAGTACATCGACCAGCTGGACGAGATCGGCGAGCGCCTGAACGCGCCTGTGATCAAGGGTGACACCCCGGTCAAGGAACGCCAGAGGCTCTTTGATGCCTTCCGCGCCGGCGAGGAGCAGACCCTCGTGGTGTCCAAGGTCGCCAACTTCTCCATCGACCTGCCCGAGGCCTCGGTCGCGATCCAGGTCTCCGGTTCCTTCGGTTCCCGGCAGGAGGAAGCCCAGCGCCTTGGCCGGCTGCTGCGTCCCAAGAAGGACGGCCGCGCCGCCCGCTTCTACTCCCTCGTGGCCAGGGACACGCTGGACCAGGACTTCGCGGCCAAGCGCCAGCGCTTCCTGGCCGAGCAGGGCTACGCCTACCGGATCTTGGATGCCCGGGACGTCGGCACCAGCTCGCCCACCGACTGATCCGGTGCACCCCTCCGGGCAGTCCGGGCCGCGGACTAGCGGATGTAGGTCGACCCGTCCTGTTCCAGGGCTCCGGTACGCGGGTCGCGCTGCGGACGCTGGTAAGCGAATTCTCCGCCGCTGCGGCCACCGAACGGGCGTCCGTGGTCGGCGAATTCTTCCCGGAAGAACGCCAGGCACCACTGGCCCATCTGGAGGCGGGAGCCCGTGCGCAATACCGACGTCTAACCCGGACCGAAGCTGCCGGTGACTTTGCCGTGCCGGACCAGGACGTATTCATCCCGGTCGTTGTGGACTATTTCCGCATGCACTCCGTCGAGTCCCGGAAGCTGCAGGTCAACGGACTCATCACTGCCGATGCGCACCCGGTCCGCAGTGAGGCTGAACTCACGCGGGACCTGTCCGTTCCAGGACTTCGAGTCCTGAACGAAAATCAACCGCGGCCGCCCGCCGCCCCGCGTGTAGTGGGTCGTCGTGATGCGCCGGGGAATCCTGCGCTTCACCGTCGGCAGCAGCGGCAAGAGGGTCCCGGGCGGCAGCAGGGACACCCGCCGGGCCGGAGAGCGCCGGCCCCGTTTCAGCATGGGCGCGAGCGCTCCCAGCTTTCCCAGCTTGATGTGGGGAGACTTGGTAATCACCCGTTGCGCGGCCGGAGCCTCGACGGCGCCGAGGCTGATGATCCTGCCGTCCGGTCCGTCCACGACGACGGTCAGCCCCTGGTCCGACAGTGTCTTCGCCAGGGGCCTGAGGTCGCCCAGGGACGGCAGCCGCTGGGACTTGAGGGCGTCGATGCGGTCCAGCGCAACAACCACTTCACTCCCGGAAGCCGTCACCGATCCGCGGGCCTCCTCGCCGGAGGCCTCCTGGAGGGTGAAGTCCAGGTTGATGTCGGCCCTGAACCGCGGGGCCATGGTCAGGCCTTGTTCTCGTCGGAACCCACGGCGTCCTTGTCGCTGGTGGTCACGCGGAGGCTCCCGTTCAGCTTCCAGGTGGCGCGCGGCGCGTCCGGGCCGATGTCGCGGGGAACTTCGATGGTCATATCGATGAAGTTGTAGTTGATTGCGGCGCCTTTGCCGGTCAGGTAGGACCACATTTCTTCGGCAAGATCCGCCCAGTCGCGGATGCTCCGGTCAGCGGGGCCTGAACTGTCCACTGCGTTCGTCTCAGTCGTCACTTTGTGTCCTCTTCATTGGGTACCCGCGCTCATGCCGCCGCGGCGGAGTGAATTAGATAGGGACACTCTAGTGTCGTCGTCGGCGCAGGGGAATGCCTTCAAAGGAACCACTTTGCGCGTATCATCCGGCGGGTCGGGCCGTCCGGCGGGCACTCCGGTCCCACAAAACACACATCTGCCATGCAGACAACTCCCAGATTCTGGGAGGATCATGGGAACCATGAAAAAGAACGGTCCTGAAGCCAAGCTGCTCGTCGTCGATGATGAGCCGAACATCCGCGAGCTGCTGTCCACGTCCCTGCGCTTCGCCGGCTTTGAGGTCGTTTCGGCGTCCAACGGGCGCGAAGCCCTGGCGGCGGCCGATCTGCATTCCCCCGACCTGGCCGTCCTGGACGTCATGCTGCCGGATATGGACGGCTTCACCGTCACCCGCCGGCTGCGCGCCGCAGGCAAGCACTTCCCCGTTCTCTTCCTGACCGCCAAGGATGACACCGAGGACAAGGTCATGGGCCTGACCGTGGGCGGCGACGACTACGTCACCAAGCCCTTCAGCCTCGACGAGGTGGTGGCACGCATCCGCGCCGTGCTGCGCCGCACCCAGCCGCTGCAGGATGACGACGCGGTTATCCGCGTTGATGACCTGGAGCTCGACGACGACGCCCACGAGGTCCGCCGCGGCGGCACGGTGATCGAGCTGTCCCCCACTGAATTCAAGCTCCTGCGCTACCTCATGCTGAACCCCAACCGCGTCCTGTCCAAGGCCCAGATCCTGGACCATGTCTGGGAATACGACTTCAACGGGGATGCCTCGATCGTCGAGTCCTACATCTCCTACCTGCGCCGCAAGGTGGACATTGATCCGGACGCCCCGGCCCTGATCCAGACCAAACGGGGCGTCGGCTACGTCCTGCGGACGGCCGAGAAGCGCTGACCTTGTTGCTGCACCGCTGGAAGTCGGCCTCGCTGCGGTCGCAGCTTGTCGCCATCATGACCGCGCTGATGCTGGTGGCCCTCACCGCCACCGGCGCAGGGACCCTGACCCTGCTGCACAGCTACCTGCAGGGGCAGGTCGATGACAAGCTCCGGGCCGCGGTCGCCTCGGTGCGCCAGCAACAGTCCTTCAGCCAGCTGCAGGACCAGAACCAGAGCATCCCCACCGACTACTCGCTGATGCTCTTCGCACCGGGGCAGCCCCCGTTTCCGTTCGGCGGCAGCAAGGAACTCCACCCGGATATTGCCAGCATCAGCGCCGCCGAAGCCGCGGACCGCGAGCAGATCCCGTTCCAGGTCCGCGGCACGGACGGACGCAACTGGCGGGTGGTCGCGCTCAACGTCGTCGACAGCAACCAGCGCAGCTCCGTGGTGGTCATCGGGCTCCCGCTGTGGCCGGTCGATTCCGTGATGGAACACGCCGTCCTGGTGATCGTCGGTGTCGGGCTGCTGACCCTGGTCCTGGCCTTCTTCATCGCCACCTGGAGCATCTCCCGGTCCTTCCGCCCGCTGGCCCGGGTTGAAAAGACCGCCGCGGCGATTGCGGCCGGCGACCTCTCCCGGCGTGTCGAGATCGAAAACCCCAACACCGAGGTGGGCAGGCTGGGCAGCTCCCTCAATGCCATGCTCGCCCATATCGAGACGGCCTTTGCCGCCAGGATGGCCTCCGAGGCGCGGATGCGCCGCTTCGCCGCGGACGCCTCCCATGAACTGCGCACCCCGCTCGTGACGATCCGCGGCTTCTCCGAGCTGTACCGGCAGGGTGCCCTGTCCACCCCCGAGGACGTGGCGACCGCGATGGGGCGGATCGAAAGCGAAGCCAAGCGGATGGGAACCATGGTGGAGGACCTGCTGCTGCTGGCCAGGATCGATGAGCAGCGGCCTCTGCAGCAAAAGCCCGCCGATCTGTTGCCGGTTGCCAACGACGCCGTGGTGGACACCCAGGCGAGCGACCGCGGCCGCGTCATCACCCTGACCGGGCTCGACGGCGGCCCCCCCGGGCCGGCGCCGGTGCTGGGCGACGAGGCCAAGCTGCGGCAGGTGGTGGGGAATCTCATGGGCAACGCCCTGCGCTACACCCCCGCGGGCACGCCCATTGAAATCGCCGTCGGCGTCCGGACCGGCGGGGACGGCACCCGGCAGTCCGTCATCGAGGTCCGCGACCACGGCCCCGGCGTCCCGGACGAGGAAGCCGCGCGGATCTTCGAGCGTTTCTACCGTGCGGACACCTCACGCACCCGGGAGACCGGCGGCAGCGGGCTGGGACTGGCGATCGTCGCGGCCATCGTCGGCTCGCACGACGGCACGGTCCGGGTCGCGCAGACCGACGGCGGCGGAGCCACTCTGGTGGTCAGCCTGCCGTTCCTGGACGAAGCCGCGGAGAACGCCGGTTCGATTGCCGGTTCCGGCGACGGTTCCGGCGACGGTTCCGGCGACGGTCCCGGCGACGCCGCCGGGTAATAACCCGGCCGCGATCCCTGCAGCTTTTCCACATAGCCCGACCGCACCGCCCCGGGGACCCTGCGGCCTGCCTAGGCTCGAAGCGTCCGGGGATTCCGGATCAGGCACTGCAGAGAGGGCATCCCATGAGCATCATCTCCGTCGACCCGGAACTCCTCCAGCTCAAGTCGGCAAACGTCAAGGCCACGGTCGACCGGATCAGCGCTGACGTCCAGGCCATGAAACGCGGCCTCGATGAACTACAGGCCACGTGGCGCGGTTCGGCAGCAACCAACTTCCAGGCCCTCGTGGCCGAGTGGGCCCTGACACAGGGAAAAGTCGAAGCCTCGCTGGCCTCGATCAACCTCGCGCTGAACTCCGCAGCCGCGAGTTACGCCCAGGCCGAGCTGCACAATACCCAGCGTTTCAGCTAAGCGGCCGCCATAGCCCCGGAGAAGGGCTCAGGCCTCGGGGGTGCCCTGGTGGAAGCGGAGCCTCCACTGAGCACCGTCGTGGACCCACAGGGAGCTGCGCAGGGCACTTCCCGATCGGGTGTGGCTGCGGTAGGTGAGGAGGACAGTTTGCTCGCCCAGCCGGTCCGCGCCGAGCAGCTCCAGCTCGGTGGGGCCTGCCGGGTGCTCTTCGAGGGTCATCATCATGGCGTCCCGGGTCCAGATCCGGCCCGAGCTGCCGATCTCGGTGAAATCCGGGTGCAGCAGCACCCCGGTGCGTCCGAGGTCCGCGCGTGTTTCCGGCAGGAGGAGCTCGCGCTCCAGCGCCTCGACGATGGCTTCCGGGCTCGCGTCGGTGCCTGGGGAGGGAGTGGTGTCCTCGTCGAGCTCGCTGAAGAGGTCGGGTTCGTCGAAGAGCGACGGTTCGCCGAACAGCTGCTGCTGGCCGGTCAGCGCCGGCGCGGCCTGCGCCGCCTGAACGGCTGAGGGAACCGTCTGGGCCGAGGGAACCGGCGCCCCGGCCGCGGCGCCGAAGCCGGGACCCTGGCGCACGGCGACGCCCTGCTGGTAGGCCGTCGCCGCGGCCCTGGCGCGGTCATCCGCCGCCTCATTGAGGTCATGCCCGGCGTGGCCGCGCACCCATTCGAATTTGTACGTGCGGCCGACCAGCGCCTGGTCGATCTCCTTGAGCAGTTCGACGTTCATGACGGGCTTGCCGTCGGACTTGCGCCAGCCCTTGCGTTTCCAGCCCGGCATCCATTTGGTAACGGAGTTGATGACGTACTGGCTGTCACAGAGGATGTGCAGGTCCTCTCCCGGCAGGTGCGCGGTGGAGCGGAACAGGTCCAGCACGGCCATGAGCTCGCCCATGTTGTTCGTGCCGTGCGGCCATCCCCCGGCCCGCCAGCAGTCGTCGTTCACGTACCAGGCCCATCCGGCCGGGCCGGGATTTCCTAAAGCCGAACCGTCGGCCGCTGCTGTAATCGTCACTGCACTATCCTGCCAGACCGGGCGGGCCGTCAACGCCGACGGCGGCCCCACCCGAAGGAGGGACCGCCGTCGTTGAGCTGGACGTTCAGCGCTGAACCAGTCAGCGCCGGAAGCCGGGTGGTTAGAAACCGCCCATGCCTCCCATGCCGCCCATACCGCCCATGTCGTCGCCGCCGCCCATGGCCGGGGAGTTCTTCTCCGGCTTGTCGGCCACAACGGCCTCGGTGGTGAGGAACAGGCCGGCAATGGACGCCGCGTTCTGCAGGGCAGAGCGGGTGACCTTGACCGGGTCGTTGATGCCGGCAGCCAGCAGGTCGACGTACTCGCCGGTTGCTGCGTTCAGGCCGTGGCCTGCAGGCAGGCCGCGGACCTTGTCGACGACAACGCCGGGCTCGAGGCCAGCGTTGAAGGCGATCTGCTTCAGCGGGGCGTCGATGGCAACGCGGACGATGTTCGCACCGGTTGCCTCGTCGCCTTCGAGCTGCAGGTTCGCGAATGCCTTGGCACCGGCCTGGATCAGGGCAACGCCACCGCCGGCGACGATGCCCTCTTCGACAGCAGCCTTCGCGTTGCGGACAGCGTCCTCAATGCGGTGCTTGCGTTCCTTCAGCTCGACTTCGGTTGCGGCACCGGCCTTGATGACTGCAACGCCGCCGGCCAGCTTGGCCAGGCGTTCCTGCAGCTTCTCGCGGTCGTAATCCGAATCGGAGTTCTCGATTTCGGCGCGGATCTGGGAAACGCGGCCGGCAATCTGGTCAGCGTCGCCTGCACCCTCGACGATGGTGGTCTCGTCCTTGGTCACAACGACCTTGCGGGCGCGGCCCAGGAGTTCGAGTCCGGCGGTCTCAAGCTTGAGGCCGACTTCCTCGGAGATGACCTGGCCACCGGTGAGGATGGCGATGTCGGCGAGCTGCGCCTTGCGGCGGTCGCCGAAGCCCGGAGCCTTGACGGCGACGGACTTGAAGGTGCCACGGATCTTGTTGACGATCAGGGTGGCCAGGGCCTCGCCCTCAATGTCTTCGGCAATGATCAGCAGCGGCTTGGAGGACTGCATGACCTTCTCGAGGACAGCAACCAGTTCCTTGACGTTGGAGATCTTGGAGTTGGCGATCAGGATGTACGGATCCTCGAGGACCGTTTCCTGGCGCTCAGCGTCGGTGACGAAGTAAGCGGAGATGTAGCCCTTGTCGAAGCGCATGCCTTCGGTGAGCTCCAGCTCGAGGCCGAACGTGTTCGACTCCTCGACGGTGATAACGCCTTCCTTGCCGACCTTATCCAGGGCCTCGGCAATCAGGGCGCCAATCTCGTTGTCACCGGCAGAGATGGACGCGGTGGCGGCAATCTCTTCCTTGGTTTCGATTTCCTTGGCGGAGGCCAGGAGCTCGCGGGTGACAGCTTCGACAGCCTTCTCGATGCCGCGCTTGAGGGACAGGGGATCAGCGCCGGCCGCGACGTTCCGCAGGCCTTCCTTGACCAGGGCCTGAGCCAGCACGGTAGCGGTGGTGGTTCCGTCGCCAGCGACGTCATCCGTCTTCTTGGCAACTTCCTTGACCAGCTCGGCGCCGATCTTCTCGTAAGGATCGTCCAGCTCGATCTCCTTGGCGATGGAAACACCATCGTTGGTGATCGTGGGGGCGCCCCACTTCTTTTCGAGGACGACGTTGCGTCCACGCGGGCCGAGGGTGACCTTGACGGCGTCGGCGAGGATGTTCAGGCCCCGCTCAAGACCGCGGCGTGCCTCTTCATCAAATGCAATGATCTTGGCCATAACGGCAGTAGTCCTTTCGGGACAGTCGTTAAGAATGAACCTTTGCTGCGGTGCCCGCGACGGACGATCCTTGCCCCGCGGCCTCTGTATGCCGCCGGACCAGGGATCTCACCCCAGCCAGGTGTTTCTTTCGCTCCTGGACCGGCTGCTTCAACTTCGCGGCCGGGCGAACCGGGCGTCGTTTTAGCAGTCAATACGCGGGAGTGCTAACTCAATAATTAGCACTCCCCCGGGGAGAGTGCAAGCAGTGGGCGCGCCGGCAGGCCCTGTATCGGCGCGCTGGCGGCACTCCGGCACGACGCAATACGCTACGGGCGATTAACTCCCGTTGCTGCTGGCTGTCTCGCTGCCGCTCATGGTTGCCGTGTTGTCCGCACCGTACGTGTAGACGACGTAGTTTGCTGCGCTGACGTCACCGTTGGCATCGAAGCCGATCCGCCCCGATTCACCGTCGTAATCGGGTTTCTTGCCGGCACGGAGTGCGTCGAGGCATTCCTGGTAGCTCTTGCAGACCGTGGCCTCGGCGGGGGGCCCGCCGCCGCCGGACGTCTGGACCTTGCCGCCCGAGACGGCGATCAGGCTGGCCGCGATGGACGCTCCGGCGTCGTCCTCGGCTGCAGCAGCCGCAATGGCGGCGAGGTTCACAGCGTCGTAGGTCTCAGCGGCAAAGGTCATGTCCAACAACCCCGGATCCACGGAGACCAGTTCGCCCTGGAAGTGCGCGGACGCAAAGGTCCCCGGCAGGATCCCCCGGGCACCGCCGAGGGCGCTGGATCCGAGGCCTGAGCCGTACTGGTTGACCGCACCGTCGCTGAGGATGAGCTCCTTTCCGGCAACGCCGGCATTGTTCAGCTCGGCAATGGCGCCCTGCGCCCCTGCCCGCGAGACCAGCACGACGGCGTCGGGAGCCGCCGCCTTCACAGCCGCGGCCGCCTGCTGGGCCTGGCCCGGGGCGAATCCGGCGACGGCGACGGACCCGAGGCCGGCCTGCTTGGCTGCGGCGGCGACGGCGTTTGACACGTCCTTGCCGTAGCTGCCTTCCTCGTACACCACGGCGAGGGTCGCTGCACCGCTGTCTTTGGCGAGCTTGACGAGCACGGGGGCCTGCGCAATGTCGGCTGCCGAGGTCCGGAAATAGTATCCGTCGCTCGGATAGCTGCTGAGCCCGCCGGCGGCATTCGCAGGGGAAATGATGGCGATCCCGGCGTTGGACAGGACATCAATGGCGTCGGGCGCCCGGCTTGAGTCCGTCGGACCGATAACGACGTCGGCTTTGGCCTCAACCAGCGCCTTGGCCTGCGCGGCTGTGTCCGCGCTGATGGTCTCCGGGAGCAACTCCACCGGTTTGCCCTTGTGGCCGCCCGCGGCGTTGATTTCCTTGACGGCAAGCTTTGCGGCGGCCAGCTGGGGGGCGTTGAGGAAATCCTGCGGGCCGGTGTTGTCGAGGATCAGCCCGATCCGGAGGGTGCCGTCGCCGCTCGGGTCCGCCTGCTCCACGCGCGCGCCGCCCGCCGGCCCCAGGCACGCTGTCATGGCCAGGGCGGCGACCGCGGCCACGGCCACGGCTCGGCCGGTCCGCAGGGCCGCAGCCCGGCGGCGGCAAGAGCCGCCGGTGGCCCGTTGAGCAGCGGCCTGGTCGGCAGGGTCCTGCGACGAGTGCGCTGCGGCGGTGAAAGTCACTGGACGGGCCGGACACTTTCGGCCTGCGGGCCCTTTTCGCCCTCGCCGACTTCGAGTTCGACGCGCTGGCCCTCATCCAGGGCACGGTAGCCCTCCCCCGCGATGGCGGACCAGTGCACGAAGACATCGGCCCCGGAGCTGTCCACGGTGATGAATCCGTAGCCCTTCTCGGCGTTGAACCATTTGACGGTTCCCAATGCCATGGTGTCCACACTTTCAGTCGGTTGGCGGGCGGCACACCACAATGTGCGCCGCGGAATGCGAAACGCAGAATGCAGGACGCAGAATGCAAGACGCGAAATGCAAACGCAGAATGCAAACGCAGTCCGCAAATACTGTACCCACAGCCTCGGGCCGGAGCGCAGGGCGGGGGCGGATCAGGCGGCCAATAGTTATTCAGGCGTAACCGGAACGGACTACTTGAACCCGGGCCCCAGGACCACCACGAGTGGCAGTTGGAAGTCGGCCGACTCCATGACGGTCGGGATGCCGAGGAGTTTGCCCAGGGCTTCGGCGTTGCCCTTTTGCTCGGCGCCGCCGTAGTAAATGACGGAGCGCTGCTGGGGCGCACCACCCCAGTTTCCGAGCGTGCCAATCGTCCAACCGGCGGTGGAGACGGTTCCGCCCACACGGGTCGCCAGTCCCGCCGTCGTGGTGCCGTTGAAGACCCCTACCGGCTGGGTCTTATCGATCACGGCCGCCGCGGAGGGGGTGGCAGACGCGGAGGGCGTCGCACCGGCCTCCGGGCTGACTGACGCGGCGCCGGGCGGCGCCGGGGTGGAGGTCTCGGGGCCGGACGGTGCCGGGGTGGAGGCCGTGGCGGCGGGCGACGCAGCGGCGCTGCTGCCGCCCTGCCCGGCCGAAACGGCCATGGTGTCTCCGGCGGAGGAGAATCCGAGCTTCGGCAGAAACAGGAAGGCCACGAGGCCGACGGCCAATGCCGCGGCTCCGACTGTCAGGATGGAGCCCAGACGGCGGCCACGGCGGGACTCGGCAACCGCCCGGTGGACACCCTGGCGTGTGGAGGTCTCCGGGACACGATCAAATTCATCCCGAGCGTATTTGGTCATGGTAAAAACGACGTCCTTGCTGATGTCTGACGATGTGCCAACGCCGGCGTCCGCGCGGGAATCCGCGCTTCCGGCTGTGCTCTACGCGTCTGAGCCCAAGCGGCGGGCAGTGCGCGCACGTTGGCGTGACGTACGTAGTCTACGCAACCTCTTCACCAGCATGGGATCGTGGGCCAGTGCGTCCTCGGTGTCGATGAGGGCATTCAGGATTTGGTAATAGTGGGTGGCGGAGAGGTCGAAAAGCTCCCGGATGGCTTGTTCCTTGGCGCCGGCGTATTTCCACCACTGCCGTTCCAGCGCCAGCATCTGCTGGTCCCGGCTGCTCAGCGGCGACTCGGGGCTGGTTCCGGCGGCAACAGATTCCGCCGTCGAAAGGTGCTCTTGCGCTTGTTCGGCCACGACACACTCCCTGCTTGTTCCGGTACGGCTGGTTCCGGTGAAAAGTCCTCACCCATGTTACGGGCGAATAACAGGGTTGTCATTTGCCGCCCTGCGAGAATGGGGCCTATGCCTACCTCCGACCCCATTGATTCCGAAGCCCTGTTCGAACTGGAACCGAGATTGTCCCGGGCGGGGGGCTTCGCTGAGCTGGCCGGCCTGCCGTTGCAGGAGCTTGTGGCTGCCGACTGGGCCGAGGCGCTGGCCCCGGTCGAGGCGAAGTTGCGCGACGTCCTGGCGTTCCTGGGCCGGGAAGTCGCCGAAGGCCACGAGGTCCTGCCGTTGCCGTCGAACGTGCTGCGGGCGTTCCGGCAGCCGCTGGCGGATGTCCGGGTGCTGATCGTGGGCCAGGACCCGTATCCGACGCCCGGCCATGCCGTCGGGCTGTCCTTTGCCGTGGACGGCGCCACCCGGCCCATCCCGCGCAGCCTCGCCAATATCTACAAGGAACTCGAGGCGGATCTGGGGCTGCCGCCGCGGGTTCACGGCGATCTCAGCGGCTGGGCGGACCAAGGTGTGCTGCTGCTGAACAGGGTCCTCAGCGTCCGGGCCGGTGAGGCCGGATCGCACCGGAACAAAGGGTGGGAAGCCATCACGGCGGCGGCGATCAGCGCCGTCGCGAACCGCGTCACCTCCGGCGGCTCCCCCGCGCCGCTCGTGGCAATCCTGTGGGGCCGCGACGCCGGGACCGTCCTTCCGTTGCTGGGTTCGACCCCGGTGATCTCCAGCGCCCATCCGAGTCCGCTCTCGGCCTCCCGGGGATTTTTTGGCTCCCGGCCATTCAGCCGCGCCAATACGCTGCTCGGGGAGCAAGGCGACGGCACGGTGAACTGGGAACTCCCGCCCCTTCCCTAACAGGCTTCACGGTCAGGGTTCCGCCCTGGTTGTTGGCGGTTGTTAGCTAGGCTTGGCTTCATGACTTCAGTCCCCGCAGCCACTTCAGCCACCCGGAAATCCCGCCCGCAGACCAACCTCACGGTCCTGCGCCGCGAGCAGCTCTCGCCGCACATGGTACGGATCATTGCCGGCGGGCCGGGCTTCGCCGGCTACGTGAACAACGCCTTCGTGGACCGCTACGTCAAGATCGTGTTCCCGCAGCCCGGGGTCAACTACCCGGAACCGCTGGACCTCTGGGAAATCCGGGAATCCATGCCGCGCGATCAGTGGCCGCACACCCGGACCTACACCGTCCGCTGGGTCGATGAGGCGTCCGGCGAACTCGCCATCGACTTCGTCATCCACGGCGATGAAGGCCTGGCGGGGCCGTGGGCCGCGTCCGCCCGGCCCGGCGACGCCCTGACCTTCACCGGCCCGGGCGGCGGCTACAACCCGGATCCGGCCGCGGACTGGTACCTGTTCGCGGGCGACGAGTCCGCCCTGCCTGCCATCGGCGCCTCGATCGAATCCCTGCCGGAGGATGCCTGCGGCGTCGCGTTCCTCGAGGTGGATGGCGACGCCGACATCCAGGCCATCGCCGCGCCGGCCGGAGTTGAATTGCGCTGGCTCCTGCGCGGAGGCGTACCTGCGGGAGCCAGTGAACTGCTGGTCACGGCGGTGCGTGACGCCACGTGGCCGGAGGGCCGGGTGCAGGTCTTTGCGCACGGCGAGCGTGGCTACATGAAGAGCCTGCGGGAGGTGCTCTACGCGCAGCGCGGGCTGGAGCGCTCCCAGGTTTCGCTCTCCGGCTACTGGGCGATGGGCCGGGTGGAAGACGACTTCCAGGCCGAGAAAAAGCTGCCCATCGGCGAGATCTAGCAGGCGGAAGGTGTAGCAGCAAGATCCAGCGCGGCACCGCGGAGTTTCCCCACCTTTGCCATCACGACGGCGGGGCTCGCCGGCCCGGCGGCCCGCCACGCCGTCGGGACCCGGCGAAGGTGGGGAAACCCGGCGGCGCAGGGTGCAAAGGAGACCTAGCGTCGACGCGCCCGTCGTCGTTCATTGCTGGCCAGGCCGCGCGTCAGTGGCCGGGCGAGGGTGTCACCGAGCACGATGCCGGCCGCGACCCCCATCACGATGGCGCCGGCATTGAGCATGCCCCCGGCACCCAGCAGGATCTCGGATTCCTCAATGGTCAACACATACATGGAGCGGAATATGGTGAGGCCGGGCAGCAGGATCAGCGCGGCCGGCACGGCCACCACCAGCTGCGGGGCACCCATCCGGAGCGCCACCACCCGGGCCAGCAGGCCGATGACGACGGCGGCCACGGCGGGCGAAAAACGCGGCCCGATGCCCAGGGCGTCTCCGCCAATCAGGACCAGGTAACCCACCACACCCACCGCCGCGGTCGGCAGCAGCAGGTCCCAGCCGGTCTGTTCGGTGATACCGATCATGATCACCGCGATGGCGATCAGAAAGACCACGACCCACAAGGGATACGCCGGCGGGAATGTTTCGGTGACGTCGATCGTCTCCATCCCCGTCATGTCCCCCACCACAAACCCCACGGCGATGCCGGCCACGAGCGCGCCGAACGTCAGCATCGTGGACAGGAACCGTCCGGCGGCCGTGACCGGGAAGCCATTGATCGCGTCCTGGACCGAGGACACCAGTCGTCCGGTCGGCAGCAGCAGCAGGATCCCGCCGACCACCACGATGGCCGGGGGGATCTGGATCCCCGCCAGGCCGCCGAACCGCCACAGCAGCAGGGCGATGAAGGTGACGAGGAAGGAACACGAGGCGGTGATGAAGAAGTCCGGGGTGCGCCAGCGGCCCAGCTGCCGGGCCAGCAGGCTGACCAGCAGGTTGGAGGCGAACGCCACCGCAGAGGCACCGGCGCCGCCGCCGAGCACACCGACGAAGACGGCGGAGAAGACCCCGAACGCGACGGTGACCATCCAGCGCGGGAAGGGCTTGGCGCGGCGGGTGATCTCCTCCAGCCGGCGCACGGCCTCCTCGCGGCCCACCCCGCCGGCCACAATTTCAGTGACCAGCTGGTGAACCTGGGAAAGCCCGGCGTAGTTGTTGGTCCAGGACCGGACCACGCGCAGCAGCGAGATCGGTGTCTGGTCCTTGGGAGCGTAGTTGATGGCCACGGACTGGTTGGTGATGTCCACTTCGATGTGCTTGAGCCCCAGCGCGGCCGTGATCGCGATGATGCTGGTCTCCACTTCGAGGGCGCCGGCACCGTACCGGAACATGGACTCTGCCAGGTGAAGCGCGAAGTCGATGGTCTTGCGGGCAGACGTGTCCACCCCGCCCACCTGGATCATCGGGTTGGCGTAGGGGCTGCCGGCGAGACGGTCCACGATGCTCATCGGGGCGGTCGGCGGGTTCTCGCCCTGGACCAGCCGGCGCAGCATCCGCTTGGCTGCGGCGTTCTGGCGCACCTGGCTGGCCGACATCGGCTCGGTTCTGGGCAGCCCGTCGGTGTGCGGCCTGCGGCGGCCGTCGGGTTCCTTGGTCATTCCGGCGTCCTTAATGTCCGTGGCAGCCGGTTTAGTAGAACTGCTGGCCCGTGCGGCGGGTGTAGAGCTGGCGGGCAACGCGCTCCCCCGCGGCCATCCAGGCCTTGTACTTCAGCGGGCTCAGCACCTGGTCGTAGCAGCCGACAAAGTCGGTCACGGTTTTGCTGAAGCTGGTCTTGAACAGGCCCAGCCCGTGGAACGGGTTGGACGTGTCCTTGAGCTGGTCGCTGGGGGGCGTGCCGCAGAAGTCGTATTCGGTGCAGCCGAGGTCCTTGAGCTGGTTGATGGCCGTCCACTGCACCAGGTGGGAGTCGCCGTACTGGCCGCGTTTCTGCAGCGAACCGCCGTCCTTGTACGTGCCCTTGCGGCCGTAGTTGATGACGAAGGCGCCCACGGAGGGCACGCCGTCCTCGTAGACGAAGAGCAGCCTGCCCTGGCCGCGGCTGATGAAGTTGGTCCAGAACTGGCGGTAGTACTCGTATTCGCGGACCCGGACCTGGGACTTGGCTTCCACGGTGTTGGTCATCAGCGCGTACATCGCGCGGAAGTTCGCCTCGGTGGGTTCCATGTTGTGGACCACCACGTCCTCGCGGATGGCGCGGCGGACGGCGTTGCGGCCGCGGGAGTGCAGGTTGCGCAGCAGCTGGTTCTGTTCCGGGGAGATGTCGAGCAGGGCCGTGGAGTCGTTCGGCTGCAGGTTGTGGGTCTTGACCAGCCCGGCGCCTTCGATCACCCGCCTGGCCTCCGCGGAGAGCACAATGTCGGGTTCGATCTTGATGGCGAAGACGCCCAGCCGGGCGCGCTTGACGAAGTCGGCGTTGGCCGCGGCGATGCCGGGGATATCCTCGACCGAAGCCACGTCCGGGCCCTTGATCAGATACCAGAGCTTGCCCAGGAGCGGGAAGGACTTCTCCAGGATGAGGTTGTAGCTCGTGTAATCGGCCGTCTCGTACACGAGGTGAAGGGGCTTCCAGCCAAAGTGCTGCTTGACCTCGGCGAAGGCTTCCGACTGCAGGAGGTTGCCGCCATTGGGGTTCGCAGTGACGTGGGTGTCCCAGTTGGCGGTCTCTTCGGCGGAGGCGAAGCGGGCGGTGAATTCACGCAAGGGTGCGGCATCCAATCATTGCGGTACGAGCGTCGGCGGCATGCGGACATGCAGGTTCCAGTCTATCTGCCCGGCCCTATGTTCCCGGCCGGAGCGGACGCGCTACGCTGGGAGCATGCCCGCTGATCAGCAATCATTGGCCGCAGGATCCGGAAGCCAGGGTCGCCCGCCTGGAAAGCGCGCGCTGGGCCCCCAGTTGCTGGGACTGTTGGCCTTTCTCGCGGCCTCGGCCCTGGTCGCGGGACTGGGCGGACTGGCCACCGCCAACAACGTCGACGGGTGGTATGCCACCGCGGACAAGGCCCCGTGGTCGCCGCCGAACTGGTTGTTCGGGCCGGTCTGGACGGCCCTTTACATCGCGATGGCCGTGGCCGCCTGGCTGGTCTGGCGCCGCCGGGCGGAAGGGACGAGGCCCGCCCTTGCCGCCTACGCCGTGCAGCTGGTGCTGAACCTGCTGTGGACGCCGGTCTTCTTCGGACTGTACCCGGCGCTCGGCACTCCGGCCCTGTGGATCGCCTTTGGCATCATTGTCGCCCTGGCGGTGGCCGTGGTCGTCACTGTGCTCCGCTTCGGACCGATCAGCCGGACGGCCGGGCTTCTGTTGTTGCCCTACCTCGCCTGGATCGTGTTCGCCTCGTCGCTGAACCTCTGGGTCGCGCTGTACAACTGACTCAGCACTCCACCACATTCACGGCGAGGCCGCCCATCGCGGTCTCCTTGTACTTGGAGCTCATGTCCCGGCCGGTCTCCCGCATGGTCACAATGACCTCGTCGAGGGACACCCGGTGCGAGCCGTCGCCCCACAGCGCCATCTTGGCGGCGTTGATGGCCTTGGCTGCCGCGATGGCGTTCCGTTCGATGCAGGGGATCTGCACGAGCCCGCCGATCGGATCGCAGGTCAGGCCGAGGTTGTGCTCCATCGCGATTTCCGCGGCGTTTTCCACCTGCTGCGGCGTGCCGCCCATGACTTCGGCCAGGCCGGCGGCGGCCATCGACGACGCAGAGCCCACCTCGCCCTGGCAGCCGACCTCGGCGCCGGAGATCGAGGCCTGTTCCTTGTACAGCACCCCGATCGCGGCGGCGGTCAGCAGGAACTTGACCACGACGTCGTCCCGGTCCTGTTGGGTGGCTTTGTCCATGCCCGGCGCGAAGTGCAGGGCGTAGTACAGCACTGCGGGGATGATGCCGGCGGCGCCGTTCGTCGGGGCGGTGACGACGCGGCCGCCCGAGGCGTTTTCCTCGTTCACGGCCAGGGCGATCAGGTTGACCCATTCCTGCCAGTATTTCGGGTCCCGGTCCTTGTCCTCTTTCAGAAGGCGTTCGTGCCAGTCGGGCGCACGGCGGCGGACTTTGAGCCCGCCGGGCAGCAGCCCAACGCGTTTGAGGCTGACCTCGACGCAGCTTTCCATCACGGAGTAGATGTGCAGCAGGCCTTCGCGGATCTCGGCCTCGGTCCGGGAGGCACGCTCGTTGACGAACATGATCTCGCCGATCGAGAGGCCCTTGGACTGGCAGCGGCCCAACAGTTCCGCGGCGGTGCGGAAGGGCAGGGGCAGTTCCTTCTTGGACTCGGCGAGTTCCTTGAGCGCCGCGTCCTCCTCGCCCTCGCGGACGATGAAGCCGCCGCCCACGGAGAAGAAGGTGGCGCTGTGCAGGACTTCCCCGTCGGCACCGGAGACGGTGAAGGTCATGCCGTTGGTGTGCCGCGGGAGGATGGTCAAGGGGCGCAGGACCATGTCCTTCACGCCGTAGGGCAGCGGGACCCCTGCCCCGGCGCCGGCCAGCTGCAGGATGCCGGTCTCGGCAATGGTGGCGAGCCGTTCCTCCACTTCCTCGGGGAGGATCAGCTCGGGGTGGAAGCCTTCCAGGCCGAGCAGGATGGCCGTCATGGTGCCGTGGCCGTGCCCGGTGGCGGCGAGCGAGCCGTAGAGGTCCACCCGCAGCGAGGTCACCCGCTCCAGCACACCGGAGGCCTTGAGTTCCCCGGCGAACACCGCTGCAGCCCGCATCGGGCCCACGGTGTGCGAACTCGATGGTCCTATTCCGATGGAAAAAAGGTCGAAGACGCCAACGGCCATGGTCGGTTCCTAACTGGCTCTAACTGTGGCCCGGCAGATGGTCCTGCCGGAAGGCGGTGCGGCCGCCGGGTGGCGGCGGTTGCGCCGGATGCACGACGCCGGGCGGCCGCTTGTGGCGGCGGCCCGGCGTCGTGATCTGTACTGCTGCTGCCACCTGTAATACGGCCCTCAGGCGAGGTGGGCAACCGAGGGGTAGAGCGGGTGGGCGGCGGCGAGGGCCTCCACCCGGGAGCGCAGACCGGACAGGTCCGCTCCGGCGTCGGCGATCAGTGCCTCCGCGATGATGTCCGCAACTTCGGCGAACGCCGCCTCGCCGAAGCCACGGGTGGCCAGCGCCGGGGTTCCAATGCGCAGTCCGGAGGTGACCATCGGCGGTCGGGGGTCGAACGGCACGGCGTTGCGGTTGACGGTGATGTCGATCTCCGCGAGGCGGTCCTCGGCCTGCTGACCGTTCAGCTCGCAGCTGCGCAGGTCCACGAGGACCAGGTGCACGTCGGTGCCCCCGGAGATCACGTTGATGCCCTTGGCGGTGACGTCCGGCTGGACCAGGCGCTCGGCGAGGATCCGGGCTCCGGCGAGCACACGCTCCTGGCGTTCCTTGAACTCGGGGGACGCGGCGATCTTAAAGGCCACGGCCTTGCCCGCGATCACGTGCTCCAGCGGGCCGCCCTGCTGGCCGGGGAACACTGCCGAGTTGATCTTCTTGGCGATGTCGGCGTCGTTGGAGAGGATGATGCCGCCGCGCGGACCGGCGAGGGTCTTGTGCGTGGTGGACGTGGTGACGTGCGCGTGCGGCACCGGGGACGGGTGCAGCCCGGCGGCGACGAGCCCGGCGAAGTGGGCCATGTCCACCATCAGGTAAGCACCCACGGAGTCGGCAATCCGGCGGAACTCGACGAAGTCCAGCTGCCGGGCGTACGCCGACCAGCCCGCGACGATCAGCTGCGGCTTGTGCTCCTGGGCCAGGCGCTCCACCTCGGCCATGTCAACCCGGTGGTCGTCCTCGCGGACCTGGTACGGGATCACGTTGTAGAGCCGGCCGGAGAAGTTGATCTTCATGCCGTGGGTGAGGTGCCCGCCGTGCGCCAGGTTCAGGCCCATGATGGTGTCGCCCGGGCGGATCAGGGCGTGCATGACGGAGGCGTTGGCCTGCGCGCCGGAGTGCGGCTGGACGTTGGCGTACCCGGCACCGAACAGGGCCTTGACCCGGTCGATCGCGAGCTGTTCGATTACGTCAACGTGCTCGCAGCCGCCGTAGTAGCGCTTGCCCGGATAGCCCTCGGCGTACTTGTTGGTGAGCACGGAACCCTGCGCCTGCATAACGGCCTTGGCGGTGTGGTTCTCCGAGGCGATCATTTCCAGGCCGTCGCGCTGGCGGGTCAGCTCGTCGTCGATCTTTGCGGCGATTTCCGGGTCCAGGGCGGACAGCTCTGCGTCCAGGCTCGGGGAGACTACCTGCTCAAATGCGGTCTCGGTGCCTGCGGCCGCGCTCACAGCTCGCCGCCGTTCTTGGATGCGTAGTCCTGGGCGGAGAGCAGCGGGCCGTCGGATTCGGCGGCGACCTTGAAGAGCCAGCCGGCGCCGTAGGGGTCGCTGTTGATCAGTGCGGGGTCGTCGACGACGGCGGGGTTGGTTTC
>DATITT010000530.1:0-10358 GCA_035467435.1 Arthrobacter sp.
CAGCAGGCGTTGTCCGTTGGACCAGCAGACCATGCGCAACCAGTCGTCGTCGAGCCTGGGTTCCTTATCCCGGAGCCGTTCCAGCGCTTCCAGCTGATGGGCATAGGGGTAGGGGATGTTGGGGAAGTCGCTGCCGAGTACAATCCGCTCCGGCATCGCGGCCAGCCGCGGCAGGAGCTCGGCTGGGAAGGGGGCGGCGGCTTCGAAGAAGTCCGTGAAGACCATGGTGGTGTCCAGATGAAGGCGGGGGTAGCGCTCCGCCAGGTCCAGGAACTCGCCATACTCGGGGGCTCCCAGATGGGCGACGACGGCGGTCAACTGGGGATGGCGGCGCAGAACACCCTCCAGCTTGTCCGGGCCGGTGAAGCCGGGCCGCGGAACCGGGCCGCTGCCCACATGCACAACGACCGGAACACCGGTCTCGGCCAGCAGGCCCCAGACCGGGTCGAGGACCGGCTCGCGCAGATCGAATCCGCCCACCTGCGCGTGGATCTTGAAGACCCGGGCGCCGCGTTCCAAGGCCGACCGCACCTGATCCAGGACACCGTCCTCGGGGAAGAACGTGGCGCTCGGGACACAGTCGGGCTCTGCTGCGGCCAGTTCGAGGGCGAAGTCGGTGAGGTCCGCCGCCATGCCCGGGCGGTGCGCGTAGGTCAGTGCGGTGAAATGGCGCAGCCCCAGCTGGCGCAGCCGGGCCAGCCTGCTCGCCTCGTCCGTGCGGTAGGTGATGGGCCAGGGGCGGCCGATGAGGGGGCCGGCCTCATCGAAGTGCGCCCACACCCGGCGCAGCATCCGCTCCGGAAGGAAATGCGTATGGATATCGATCAGGCCCGGAAGCCCGAGCCGCCCCCACCACTGCGGCACGTCAACATCCCGCATCGTCTCCACGGGCTCTTTCATCGCATTGTTCACGCCCACAGCTTGCCACGCCGGGTGTCACGCCGTGTGTCACGCCGGGCTGACGCGCCGAAGGACGGGTATGGCCCCGGCTCCGCTCAGTTCAGGGCCGGATACGTCGCCAGGATGTAATCGATGGCTGCCGGTCCCGAAAGGCAGGGACGGGCCGGCGGAGCTCTAACCCGGAACGTGCCATCCGGGAATGTAGGCTGAGGACACGATGTTCATTCTCTTCGGATTCAAGACCGCGCAACGCCCGCTGGCTGGGCGTCCGGCCACATGCCAGCGCTGCGGGCAGTTCGTTCATCACCGGCTGGAAGAGCGTTCCACCAGGTTCACTCTTTTCTTTGTCCCGGTGTTCACCACCTCGCGGTCTTACCGCATCACGTGTTCGAACTGCGGAACGACTAACAACCTGACACGGCGGCAGAAGAACTCCCTGGCACGCTAGCGCCACCGCGCTCACCGCGCTCACCGCGCTCAGGGCGTCGCGGCGGAGTCAGCGGCGGCGGAGGGTGCGGAGCACTCCGCGGACCGAATATCCGACGGCACACACGAGCGGAACCAGGCCGGCAAGGACGGCAACGCTGTTGGGACGGAACGCCACCTGCCCGTCCCGTCCCCGGCAGTACACGCCCAGCGGGAGCACAAAGCCACCCCCGCCGCCACCAGCGGCCGCGCCGTCGTCGTTCCCGCCGGCAGCCTTGCCGGCGGGAACGGGCCCGGAGCTCCCGCCGCCGCCAAAGCCGAAGGACACCAGGGCCACCGGAATCAGTTCCTCACCGTCCACTGTTACCGCCGGGCCGTAGGCCCTGGACACACCCACATTCTTGAACGTCTCCGCGAGGGACGACAGAGCTTCAGTCATGGTTAGGACCATAGGCGCCCTGCGCGGGAAAGCGCCAGAGGCGTTGGCCCCGGAACCGCAATGCGTCAGGGCCATCCGGCCCCTGTTCGGCGGCGGACCGCCGAAATAGATTGGAAGCGGACTCAGGCACCGGAAGAAAGGCCGTAATCATGACGAAAAAGACTGGGGCGGCACCACGGCTGGCGGAAGTGCTCTCGGTTGTCCTGGGCACGGCGGAGATCCCTCTGCGGCTGAAGGCCTGGGACGGTTCGGAGGCCGGCAGGGCCGGCGCGCCGGTCATCGAGTTCCGGTCCCGGAGGGCCCTCCGCCGGATGCTGTGGTCGCCCGGGCAGCTCGGCCTCTGCCGCGCCTACGTTGCCGGGGACATCGACGCCCCGGGGGACGTTTTTGCGAGCTTCGCGGCTCTGAGCTCCATCGGCAAGTTCGCCGAGCCCGGGCCGTTCCGGTCTCCCACTGTCCGCGAACTGGCGACCATTCTCAAGAACGCCGCCCTGCTCGGCGCCTTGGGGCCGAACCTGGCACCACCGCCGGAGGAAGCGAAGATCGTCCGCGCCGGCCGTCGGCACACGCGGAACCGCGCCGCTGCGGCCATCTCCCACCACTACGACGTCGGCAACGACTTCTACGCCCTCGTCCTCGGCCCCTCGATGGTCTATTCCTGCGCAGTCTGGCCGGACGAAGTCAGCGGACTGGAAGCCGCGCAGGACGCGAAACTCGATCTGGTCTGCCGGAAGCTGGGGCTGCATTCCGGCATGAGGGTCCTGGATGTGGGCTGCGGATGGGGGAGCCTCGCCCTGCACGCGGCGCGGAACTACGGAGTCGACGTCGTGGGCGTGACGCTGTCGGGCGAACAGGCGGCCATGGCAGGCAAGCGGGTGGCAGACGCCGGCCTGACAGACCGGGTGGCCATCCGCGTCCAGGACTACCGCGACGTCGACGACGGTCCGTTTGACGCGATCAGCTCCATCGGCATGTCCGAGCACGTGGGCCGCGAGCAGATGCCCGAGTACGTCGCCAGGTTGCACGGGCTGCTCCGGCCCGGCGGGCGGCTGCTTAACCACGCCATTTCCTGGAATGCGGGGCCCACCGCGCCGGATCCGAACTCCTTCATCCCGCGCTACGTGTTCCCGGATGGTGAGATGCTGGCCCTGGCGGAGATGGTGGGCGCGCTGGAGGCCGGCGGACTGGAAGTCCTCGACGTCGAGGCCCTGCGCCGGCACTACGCCCTGACCCTGCGTGCCTGGGTGCGGAACCTCGAGGAGCACTGGAGCGAGGCGGTGCAGCTGGCCGGGGAAGGGCGGGCCAAGGTCTGGCGGCTCTACATGGCGGTCAGTGCCCTGGGCTTCGAATCCGGACTAACCGGCGTCAACCAGATCCTGGTGCAGCGCCCCGGCGGCGCCGAACCGCCGCTGCGCAGGACCGCCCGGATCTGACGCAGCGGATGCCTCAGCCGGGGCTGTGTGCGGCGATGAAGCCCGCGGCGGATTCCGCCAGTGATGCCCCGACCTCCTCCGGGTTGCGCCGGGTCCCTTTGACATCGAAGATGTGGCCGCCGCCGTCGCGCCACTTCAGGGTTGCCGACGGGCCGATCCGGGCCACCACGGACTCCAGCAGCTCGGGCGTGGCGAACGGGTCGCGCGTGCCCTGCAGGAAGAGCATCGGCAGCGTCAGCCCGTAGAGGTGCCCGTCGCGGAGCTTCTCCGGCTTGCCCGGGGGATGGAGCGGGTAACCCAGGTACACGAGCCCGGCCGCGGGCATCCCCTCGGCAACCGCCATCGAGGCCATCCGTCCGCCGAAGGACTTGCCCCCGGCCCAGAGCGGCTCGCCCGCCGACCGGGCAGCGGCGTCAGCCATGGCCGCGCGCCAGGCCGCAATCGCTGCCGGAGGCCTGTCGGGGAAGTTCCGTCCGGCCTCCCGGTAGGGGAAGTTGAAGCGGAGCGTGGCGATCCCCAGTTCGTTCAGGGCGCGGGTGAAGCCGGCCAGGAACGGGTGCTCCATGCCGGCCCCCGCCCCGTGGGCGACGACCAGGGTCGCCGCTGGCGTCCCGGGGCGGGCGTAGACGCCTGAAACGGCGGATTCGCCGACGTTGATCGTGACGGGCAACTCGGGGATGGTCATGACTCCATCATGACGCCTGAGCAGGCTGCGGATACCGCCCTGCGATGGCTAGGCTGTCGTCATGAGCAACACCGAGGTGGCACCCCGAGAGATCCTTTGCGAAACGGACGACAGCTGCGTGGGCGTGGAAATTCTCGTGCCCCGGCAGGTCCCGCTGGGCGGGCCGCGGGCCATGGATGTGAGACGGACGCTGCCGCAGCGCCGGCGGAGCCTCATCGGGGCCTGGTGCTTCCTGGACCACTACGGCCCGGACAGGGTCGGGGAATCCGGGGGCATGCACGTGCCGCGCCACCCCCACACAGGTCTGCAGACCGTCAGCTGGCTGTTTACCGGTGAGATCGAGCACCGCGACTCGGCCGGGTTCCACGCCGCGGTACGGCCCGGGGAGCTCAATTTGATGACCGCCGGACGAGGCATCAGCCACTCTGAATTTTCCACCCCCGGGACCGACGTTCTGCACGGTGCGCAGCTGTGGGTGGCGCTGCCGGACAGTGCCCGCCAGATGGAGCCCGCGTTTGAGCACTACCGGCCGGATCCGCTGTCCGGAAACGGCTGGATCATGCGGGTCTTCCTTGGAGCCATCGCCGGCGCCACCTCGCCGGTCACCACCCACACGCCGCTGCTCGGGGCCGAGATCAGGCTGGAGGCGGGGGCCACCCTGAGCCTGGACACCAACCCGTCCTTTGAACACGGGCTGCTGGTCGACACCGGGTCCCCCACGGTGGATGGCCACCCGGTCGCCAAGGACCACCTGGCCTACCTGCCGGCGGGGCGCACCTCCCTGACCCTGGAGGCCGGCGCCGAACCGCTGCGTGTGCTGCTGATCGGAGGCGAACCCCTGGGCGAGCAGATCGTGATGTGGTGGAACTTCGTGGGACGCAGCCACGAAGAAATCATCGGGTACCGGGCGCAGTGGCAGGCGGAACTCGGCGCCAAGGACGCACCCGCTGGCGTCGGGACGGACACCGCGGGCCTGCGGTTCGGCTCCTTCCCCGCGGGAGAACCCGCGCCGCTGCCGGCGCCTGCACTCCCGAACGCACGGCTCCGCCCGCGTGACTGAGACTGTCCACCGTCCAGCCGGACGCCGGACCACCTCAGGAGTCTGAAGCCGGACCTCCAGCCGGGGGCTGGAGGCGGGCACCTGAGGCGAGGAGGGCCTCGATCGCCAGCGCGGGTCCGGGGCGGGACAGGTAGTATCCCTGCCCGAGGCGGCAACCCAGGCCCCGGAGCAGAGCCAGTTGCCCGGGGTCCTCGATGCCTTCGGCGATCGCCTCAAGGTTGAGTTTGTGCGCCAGCCCCAGGATGCCCTCCAGCAGTGCGGCGGAGGGCGACCCGTCGGCATCCCCGGAGAGGAACGAGCGGTCGATCTTGAGGATGTCAGCGGGCAGCTCGCCCAGGGTGCTCAGCGACGAGTAGCCGGTCCCGAAGTCGTCGATGGCGATGCGGACCCCGAAACTCTTCAACCGGTTGAGCGCGTTGATGCCACCGTCGATGCTGCTGGCCAATGCCGTTTCGGTGACTTCCAGGACCACCTTGTCCGCCTGCGAAGCCGGATCACCCAGGATGCTCTCGATCGCGGCCAGGTTCCGGGAGCTGGGCAACTGGAGCGTGGAGAGGTTGATGGCGACCCAAAGGTTTTCGCAGTGGCTCATCGCAGCCCGCCAGCGCGCGGTCTGCCGGGTTGCGGTGCTCAACACCCAGCGGCCGATCGCTTCGATGTCTCCGGTTTCTTCGGCCAGCGGGATGAATTCGGCGGGCTGCAGCAGCCCGAGGGTGGGATGTTTCCAGCGCACCAGCGCCTCCACGCCCAGGATTTCCCCGGTGCGCAGGTCCGCGACCGGCTGGTACTCGAGCCGAAGCTGCCGCCCGGCGACCGCGGTGGCAAGATCGGCACGGAGGGCTGCCCGGTGCGCCATCCTGTCGTAACCCTCGGCGTCGAAGCGCTGGTAGCGTCCCTTGCCGCCCTGCTTCGCCATGTACATGGCGAAGTCTGCCTGCCGTGAGAGCTCGGCAGGCTCTCCGGTTTCGGGCCGGCGAAGGGCGGCGCCCATACTCACTGAAACCTTCAAACGGACCTCGCCGACGGAAAACGCTGGCCGCAGTGCGTCATGAATCCGTTCCGCAATGGCGGCTGTGACGGATCCGTCGTCGTCGTCGCCGACCACGATCGCAAATTCATCACCGCCGAGGCGGGCGACGAGGTCGTGGGCCCGTACGCAACCCTGCAGGCGGCCGGCGAGCTGGACCAGGAGCGCGTCGCCGCCTTCGTGCCCAAGCGAGTCGTTGACGTCCTTGAAGTCGTCGACGTCGATGATCAGCAGTCCCTCATGCCGGGAACTGTGTCCTGCGCCGGGCTTGAAGGAGGCCGCGAGACGCTCCGTCAGCGCCGCACGGTTGGCCAGCCCGGTCAGCGGATCATGGGTGGCGCGGTGGGTCAGCGCCTGGTGGCTGTCGTGGACGGCGGTGGCCATGGAATTAAACGCCTCGGCCAGCTCGCCGAGCTCGTCGCGCCGGACGACGTCGATGCGGTGGCTGTAGTCGCCGGCCTGCAGTTTGAGAACTCCACGGTGCAGGCCCTCGACGGGCCGGATCAGGAATCTGACCATTCTGCTGCGGAAATAGACGACGCCGGCCGCCGCCAGCCCGAACAAGGCGCTGCGGGCTGCGATCACCATCTGCTGGAGTTCGGCGCTGTAGGCCAGCCCGGAATTCATCGACTCCAGGGCTGACCGCTGGATCCCATCCAGCAGGGACCGGACGCCGGCGCCGGACGCCGCGAGACCAGGAGAGTCGGCCACCCGGTTCCCCGTGAGGGCCTGCACCTGGCTGTCCCACAGGCCGTGTTCTGCGAGGCCGTACTGCCACTCGGCGCGGGCCTTGCCCGCGGCGGCGCGCATGTCCCTCTCGGCCGGCAGGAACCGGACGGCGTCGTCGAAGCGGCGGGAAAGATCCTGCTGCTGTTGGCGGAACGCCGGGCGGTCGACGGGCGCGCCGGACAGGAGCTGATGGCCGGCCAGTTCATGGGCGTCGACGGCGGAGCGCAACTCCGCGACCGTATCCAACTCGCTGTGGAGCTGGGCGGTCGTTTCCTGAACCTGGTCCCCGACGGCCCTGACGCCGACAATTGTTGCCAGGGCTCCAAGGAGCAGTGCCACCAGCATCAGGGCGAAGGCCCTCGACCATTCGGTTTTGAGACTCCAGCTGTGCGCGGGGCGCTGGGCTCCGGTGCCTACGGAAACAGCTCCGGAACCGGTCCTGCCGGTGCCGGAGCTGTCGAAAGCAAACTGGCCATCCGCAGCGGCGTCGGCCACGCTTGCCGGAGGGGCCTCCGGCCTGGTGGTCCAGTTCTGCATGATTCCCGCCTCCGGCTACGTGCCGGCACGCGCCGCATCGTCATTGAGGAGCGTAGCGGAACGTGCCGTGCCGGGCATGCCCGGCGGCGTAGTGGCGGAATTATGAAGCGGGTCGCCGGTTAGCTCATGCAGTCAGCGCAGTACGAATGCCCTGCCTTCTCGCGGGCGAGTTGCGAGCGGTGCCGGACCAGGAAGCATGAGTAGCACGTGAACTCGTCTTCCTTCTGCGGAACGACGGTGACCGTCAGTTCCTCGCCGGACAGGTCGGCGCCCGGCAGTTCCACGCCTTCGGAGGTGTCAGCCTCATCGAGCTCGCGGGTTACGCTGCGTGCGTCCGGAGCGTTCGCGGAGCGCAGGGCCTCCAGCGAGGCGTTGCGTGATTCCGCAACGTCTGATCGGACTTCGTCATAGTCGGTTGCCACCTGGTTAATTCTCGATTCCGTTGTTCTGGGTTTCCCGGGATTGAACGGTACAGCATCCAACCGTTAATAAGCTGGGTGTAGAGGGCCTGCGCGCAGTGACACTCACAACACCGGCTCTCACAACGCCGGTGCCTGGCTGCCGGCGGCGGGCCTTGCAGGTGTTCGATGATCGTCGTCCGGATTTCATGTGCCGTTCATGCCGTGGTCCTAGGCTGATTCTTCAAGCACCGTCCGCCAGAAGGGACCCGTGATGGCCGATATCGCCGCAGTACTCGGAAGGCTCACGCCTGATGAATTTGACGGTCTCCGGGCCCTCGGCCCGGCGGGGCACCTGCCGAGGCAGCTCACCGATGCCCTCGACCGGGCGGCGGGCGGTCCGGGCGCCGGACGCGGGTACTACGTTCCCACCGGCAGCGTCAGTGCCACGGGCGGACCCCACTTTGTCCTGCGCAGCGACGTCTCCGGCTGGCTCTTCGGTTCCGCTGCCCAGGTGCCGCAATCCCGCGGGGACATTTAGGAGTCCGGCGGCCGCCTCCAGGTCCGACGTCGGGCTTCAGCCCTCCTGAGCGAGCTTGTTCCTTATGAGCTGCCGCGTTAAGCTGAATACTCAGCATGCTTAGTATTCACGCTACGCGAAGGAGTTCTGATGAGAGCACTTACCTGGCAGGGCAAACGCAAAGTCAGCGTCGAAAACGTGCCGGATCCGGTCATCCGCGAGTCTACAGACGCCATCATCAAGATCACCTCATCGGCGATCTGCGGTTCGGACCTCCACCTCTACGAGGTGCTGGGGCCGTACTTGAAGGCGGGCGACATCCTGGGCCACGAGCCCATGGGCATTGTGCAGGAGGTTGGCGCCGACGTCACGAACCTCACACCCGGAGACCGCGTCGTCATTCCCTTCACCATCTCCTGCGGCCACTGCTGGATGTGCACGCGGGGGCTCCAGTCCCAGTGCGAGACCACGCAGGTACATTCGCATAACAGCGGGGCCAGCCTGTTCGGGTTCTCTGAACTCTACGGCTCGGTGCCCGGCGGCCAGGCCGAATTCCTGCGGGTTCCGCATGCCGACTACGGCCCGATCAAGGTCGGCCACGAACTGCCGGACGAACGTTATCTCTACCTCTCGGACATCCTCCCCACCGCCTGGCAGGGCGTGAAATACGCGGACGTCCCCGCCGGGGGCACCCTCGCCGTCTTCGGACTTGGCCCCGTGGGCCAGTTCGCGAGCAGGATCGGACGCCACCTCGGGCACCGGGTCATCGCTGTCGAGCCGGTGCCGGAACGCCGCCAGATGGCCCAGCGCCACGGCATCGAGACCATTGACTTCACGAAGGACGTCGGGGACCAGCTTCGGGAGTTGACTGACGGCCGGGGCCCCGACGCCGTCGTCGACGCGGTGGGGATGGAAGCGCACGGCTCCCCGGTCGGTGCATTCGCCCAAAACGCGGTCGGCCTGCTGCCGGACGCGCTGGCCAAAAAGGTGATGGAGACGGCCGGCGTGGACCGCATGTCGGTCCTGTATGCGGCCATCGATTCGGTCCGCCGCGGCGGCACCGTGTCGCTGAGCGGAGTCTACGGGGGTACGGCCAGCCCGATGCCGCTGCTCACGATGTTCGACAAGCAGCTGCAGTTCCGGATGGGCCAGTGCAACGTCCGCCGCTGGACCGACGAGTTGCTCCCGATCGTGGAAGACCCGAGCGACCCGCTCGGCGTCATGGACCTGAAGACCCACGAGGTCTCCCTCAACGGCGCTGTCGCCGCCTACGAAATGTTCCAGAAAAAGGAAGACGGCTGCATCAAGGTTGTCCTGAAGCCTTAGGATGCCGGCGTGGCCCTGAGCCGGACGAGCTGCCGGGGCCGGGGCTCAAGTCCCGCGGTTCTCCTGGCTGACAACCCGGATGGCGAGCGGATCCATCGGCTGCCCGGCGGCATACTGGCCGTCAAAGAGTTCGGACCCTTCCGGGGAGATGACGACGTCGACGTGGTCCCAGACCAGGGACCCGTCGGCGTCCCGGGGCTTTGACGGGCTCAGGAACCCGACAACGGTGCGGTCCTGGCCGCCGCCGTCCCCGGTGCTGATGGAGAGCACGCCGCTGCCGCTCGTGAACGTAATCCACGGATCCAGCAGCCGGACCAGCAGCATGCCGTGGTGGCCGGCGAGACGGACATCACCCCGGAAGCGCAGCACGCCTGTGCCGCGCGCGACGTCGTAGTCGGAGGACTCGGGGCTGAAGCAGAACAGGGATGATTCGGCCACAGTCGCCCCGTCGGTCGCCGAAACGGACCCGTCCGGCAGGCTGGTGATGTAGTCGACGAAGCTGCGCTTGATGCCCCAGCTCAGGCCCGGCGCAGGCAGCGGGTCGGGTGAAGCGGACGCTTGGTTCACGTAGGTTCTCCTGTGGCTGAAAGGCTGATCTCCTCCGAGCCTAGCGGCGGATTGCCCGCCGGATGAAGTGCCGCCCGGGTGGCGTGACATTCGGGGTAGTTTCCCGGAGGGCGCAGACAGTGCCGGACTACCCCTGGAGGACCGGTGGTTAACGTGGAAGGTGCCCGTTCGGGATGCCGCCTCGCCCCGGGAGACCTCTCGACACGGCTCCGCCGCCTGGGCGGGCAGGTACGTGTCCCGTGTGCAAGTACTCACATCGGGGCTGGAGGATACTTGGTGGCGTTCTGTGGTGTACCCGACTTTCTGTGCGG
>DATITT010000531.1:0-14011 GCA_035467435.1 Arthrobacter sp.
GGAAGGTTTCTGCCACCACGGGCCCGGTCTGGTTGCGGCTCGGACAGGCCCGGCAAAGCGCGAACATCCGGCTGGACCCGCCGGATCCCGGGTTCCGCCCACCGTCACTCGGCAGGATGCCGGTGACCCTTGATCCGGCAACGGCAGTAACGACTCTGCGTGGCCCGGAAGCCTCCGTGGCCGGGCTGGTCAGATCCTGTGTGTTGCAGCTTGCCGCCTGCGCCGCGGCCCGGAGGTCCAGAATCCTGATTCACGGCCCTACCCCGCCGCTTCTTGCCGCGCGCTTCCTGCCGGCCGCGATTCTCTCCGCGCATGAGGCTTCCACGCTGGAGACCCTGGCAGCTGGCCCGGGCCGGGACTATGAGCACGGGGTCCTTATCATCGTCGCTGCCCTTCAAACGGCCGGACTGCGTTCGGTGGCGGTCAGCCGCGGTTGGCAGGTGATCGACTGCGCCGGCGAACCGGCACCGGCTGCCGGTTCGGCGCTCGTTCTCTCTGAGCGCACCGCGTGGCTTTCATCAGCGGGCCCGCCGCTGGAGTTCACTCCGGATCTTGTTCCCTCCGGCGTCTTCGACCGCAACTGCCGCCGGCTGGGGGCGCGGGCCTCTGCGTCAGCTCCCGATACGGGCATCCCCGATTCCTGTTCACTGGCCGGACTGCTTTCGGTCTCCGCGGAGGACGTATCCTCGCGTTGGGCCGAGTCCACAGTCGTGCGTGGCCTTCCCGTCCTGGTCGGCATCGGAAATTCCGGCCCCCTGCGCGTGGATCTCCAGGTCGACGGTCCACACTTCCTGGTGGCGGGCACCACCGGATCCGGCAAATCGGAATTCCTCCGGACCCTCGCGGCGGCACTGGCGGCCGCGCATCCCCCTGACCGCCTCAATCTGCTGTTCATCGATTTCAAGGGCGGATCCGGTCTGCGGCCACTGGCCGGTCTGGCCCACTGCGTCGGGCTCCTTACGGATCTCGACCTTGGTGAGGTGGCACGCACCCTGGTGTCCTTGGAGGCCGAGGTCCGCCGCCGGGAAGTGCTCCTCGCCTCGCACCGGGCCGCCGATCTCACGGCCTACGAGGCACTTGCTCCGCACGGGCCTCCGCTGCCCCACCTGGTCCTCATCATTGATGAATTCAGGATGCTGGTTGACGAGGCGCCTGACGCGCTGGCCGAGCTCATGCGGATAGCTGCCATCGGCCGCTCACTGGGGATCCACCTGGTCATGGCAACCCAACGACCCCAGGGGGCCGTTTCTGCGGACATCCGCGCGAACGTGACCAGCTGCATCGCCCTGCGGGTTCAATCCGAGCTGGAATCCCTCGACATCATCAATTCCCGGCTGGCGGCCGCCATCCCGGTCACCCGTCCGGGACGCGCCTATCTCGTCCGCGGAAACGAAGCGCCGGAGGAGTTTCAGACGGCCACGCTCATGTCACCCGTTCCAGAAACGGCCCGCAGTCTGACCGTGACGGAGGCGATGGAACTCCTCAACCGCCCGGCAGCTGCCGGTTCCCTGGGCCGGGTGGGCGGCGGCGAGCCGCCGCCACCACCGTCCCTGGCGCTGGCCCGGTTGGCGGAATCAGTGTCGGCAGCCTGTGCGGCGGCCGGCAGTCCGACGCCGCGCCGTCCTGTCGCAGCGCCCCTCCCCCGGCATTTGCCGTTCCCCGCAGACGGGAACCGAAGCCGCATCAGGCTGGGGCTGCTGGACCTTCCCGAGGAACAACGAGTGAGGGAGTTCGGCTGGGATCCGGGCACGCACGGCCACCTTGGCCTGGTCTCGGGGCTCGCTGGTGGTGCCGACGCCGCCTTGGAGCTCATCGTGGACCAGCTCCTCAACTGCGATGAAGAATCGCACGTGTATTTTCTGGACGCCGCCGGTTCTTTCAGCGCAGCGGCCTTCCACCCCAGGGCCGGGGCGGTCGTGGGACTGGACGACCTCCGCCGGTCCGTGCGGGTGCTGGAGCGCGTCTCCGAAGAGATGACCCGGAGGCTGGGCGCCGCCCGCACGGCCGACCGGCCTGCCGTCGTCCTCGCACTGTGCGGCTGGGGGTCCTGGGTGTCGGCGTTTCGGGCCGGCCCGCTGGCGTGGGCGGAAGATTTGGTCCAGGACATCGTCCGCGACGGCGCACGGGCGGGGATCACCGTGGTGGTTGCGGGTGAACGCGAGCTCGTCACCGCACGATTCTTTGCTGCCGTTCCCAACCGGATCTTCCTGCCCGCCGGCTCGACGGAAGACGGGCGGCTCGCCTGGCCCCGGCTGCCTGTCATCGAGGCGGTTGCCGGCCGGGTGGCGGTTTTTGGCCCGATGTCTGCCGCATCCTCTCCGTCAGGACACGTGGGACAGCTCTTCGCGCCCCGCGCCCCCGCTGACCTGGGCGAGCCCGGCCTGACCACCCGGACCCGGCCTTTCCGCGTCGAGCCCCTTCCCGTGCGGGTGACGGTCGCTGACGTCCAGTCCCGCGCCCTCCGGTACGGCCCTGCCGGCCGGGGAGGCACCGCGTTGTCCTCCGCCTGCACCGCAGCTGAGCTGGATCCGCCAGGGCATCTGTGCCTCGGGGTCGAGGGCGATGAAATCCTCCCGGCATACGTCCCGCTGCCTCCCGGCGCTGTCCTGGCCGTCCTCGGTGGCCACGCGTCAGGGAAGACCTCGCTGCTGTCGTCCCTGCCGGGCCTCAATCCCAGGGCGAGCTGGCGTCGGGGACCGGCGGCAACGGATCCGGAGCGTTGGTGGACCGGGACCCATGACGCCGCGCTCGCCGGCACATTGGACCCGGCGGCAATTCTCCTGGTGGACGACCTCGATCTACAGTCGCCCGAAACCAACGACCGGCTGTTCCTGCTCAACGCCCTCGGCTGGCGGGTGGTCCTGACGGCGGGCTTCAGTCCGGGCCTTCGGCTAAGGGTACCCCTGCTGCCGACTGCGGCGGCCACGGGACAGGGCGTGCTGATCGCACCGCGGGCCTTGATGGACGGAGACCTGTTCGGAGTCAGGTTTGAACTTGAGCCGAACCCTCCCCCGGGCCGCGCCGTGCTGATTTCGGACGGGCGTGCACGCCCGGCGCAGTTGGCGTTCGATCCCGCCGCACACTGCGGCGGCAGTGGACCCTGAGAACTGGCCACGGGGCCGGGCCACGGGGGCTGCAGGGCCGGGCTACAGGGCGGGCGGTGCCCCGCCGGCGCGCGAGGCGAACGCGACGACACGCTTGTCGAACAGCAGAACGATGGCGAGAACCGCCGGCACCAGCATGGCCAGGCCCGCCAGCGGGTATCCGCCCGACATTGTTGGAAAGCCGATCGTCAGCGTGAAGAGCTGCGCCACCAGGGCGCCGGCGCGCGGCCACCGGTAGCCGCGGAACAGGAAGGTCGACACCGCATAGAGCCAGGCGGAGAAGGCCAGGAGGAGCCCGAGCGTGAACACGGCCCCCCAGAAGGAGAGCACGGGGGCGCCGGACAGCAGTTGGCTTCCGTACCAGGCGGCCGCCACCAACAGCGCGGTCGCCTCCAGGGCCACGATGATCGCGATCACCAGGATGCCTGCAGGCCGCGCGGAAGCGCCGGCCCCGGCGCCGCCTGCCGGGATCCCAGCAGGGTCGGCGTCGCGGCTACCGGCAGGTTCGGAGGGGTCCTGTGGGGCTTCTGACACACTGGCACAGTACCGGACATAGTCGGCTAGACGTGAGAACACCGCCAGCCAATGTGATGCATCGCTCACGATCCCAGAGTATTTTGCAGCCAAATACCCCTTGTTTACGCAGCGTTAACATGACACGCTTAATCCAGATGACCTAGGGGGCCCCAGAGGGCCCCTTTTTTATGAAGCCTTTAGTGAATAATTTCACAAAGGCATTTAACGAATTCCCACGAAATGGAGTGACTGATCAGCATGGATTGGCGTAACCGCGCAGCGTGCCTTGACAAGGACCCGGAGCTGTTCTTCCCCGTAGGAAATACCGGTCCTGCCCTCCTGCAGATCGAGGAAGCCAAAAGTGTCTGCCGACGATGCCCTGTCGTCGACACGTGCCTGCAGTGGGCACTTGAATCCGGCCAGGACGCCGGCGTCTGGGGCGGCATGAGCGAAGACGAACGCCGCGCCCTGAAGCGCCGCGCTGCCCGCGCCCGCCGCGCCTCCTGACCCCAGCTTTATAAAGCCGGCCCGCCGGCGATTCGCTTTCAGCGACAGGACAACAATGGCCGCAGACCTCCGTCTGCGGCCATTGCCCGTTAACCCGGCAGGCCGGGCGAAGAATTCAACCGGCCGTCCGGCCACGGGCTACCTTTTGGCCAGGCTCAAGACAATTTGGACAGCCGTTCCGCCGCCCTCCCGAGCCTTCCACTGAATGCTGCCGCCCAATTCGCTCGTTACCAGGGTGCGCACGATCTGCAGGCCAAGTCCCTCCACATAGGGGGTAGCCGGGATGCCGACGCCGTCGTCCGCCACCGTCACGGTCAGCAGCTCCTCGCCGTCCTCGCTTTCGGAACGGTCGGCCATCAGCCATACGGTACCGGTCCGTCCCTCCAGGCCGTGTTCGACCGCGTTTGACACCAATTCGTTGATCACCAGGGCAAGCGGCGTGGCAAAGTCGCTCGGGAGCTCACCGAAGAGTCCGGAGCGCTCCGTCTTCACTTGCTGCGACGGGGAAGCCACCTCGGCCGAGAGGCGGAACTGGCGGCCGATCAGCTCATCGAAGTCAACGCTCTGGGTCAGGCCCTGCGACAACGTCTCATGCACGAGGGCAATTGTGGCCACGCGCCGCATCGCCTGCTCGAGTCCCTGTTTGGCCTCGTCGCTGACCATACGCCGCGATTGCATCCGCAGCAGCGCGGCCACCGTCTGCAGGTTGTTCTTCACCCGGTGGTGGATCTCGCGGATGGTGGCGTCCTTCGTCACGAGTTCCATCTCCCGCCGGCGCAACTCGGAGACGTCGCGGCAGAGCACCAGGGCGCCAAAGCGCTGCTGCTCGTCGCGCAGGGGGATCGCCCGCAGCGACAGGCTGACCCCACGGGACTCGATTTCACTGCGCCACGGCATGCGTCCTGTGAGTACCAGCGGCAGGGTCTCGTCCACCATGCGGCGGTCCTTCAGCAGGCCCGCGGTCACCTCGGCCAGGCTCCGGCCCTCGAGGGACTCGCCGTCGCCGAGCCGGCGGAACGCCGAGCCCCCGTTGGGGCTTGCGTACTGGACGATGCCTTCGGCATCGAGCCTGATCAGGCCGTCACCGACCCGGGGCGCGCCGCGGCGGGACCCGGTGGGCGAGGCGAAGTCCGGCCACAGTCCCAGCGTCCCCATCCGCAGCAGATCATAGGCGCATTGCCGGTAGGTCAGCTCCAGCCGCGAGGGCATCCGGGAGCTGGAGAGGTCCATGTGGGTCGTGACGATCGCCAGCGTCCGGCCGTTCCGGACCATCGGCACGGCCTCGACCCGCAGGGCCATGTCGCTGCTCCAGTTGGTCTCATTGGAGCGCTCGATAGTACGGCTCTCCCACGCCTTGTCGACCAGCGGCTGCAGGTCCGACCTGATGCCCTCCCCCACGAAGTCGGCGTGGAACACCGTATGCGTGGTGGAGGGGCGGACGTGGGCCAGCGCCACGTAGCCGAACTCAGGGTGCGGAAACCACAGTGCAAGGTCCGCGAACGCCAGGTCCGCGACCATCTGCCAGTCGCCGACGAGGAGGTGCAGCCACTCGGCATCCCCCGGCCCGAAATCAGCATGCTCCCTGATAGGGTCCGTAAAGATTGCCACTGCACCTCCATTTGCGACGCCGGCAGGTGCCTAGCGTCGGACGATTGACCTCAAGAGCCTCAATGCTACCGACAGCGAGGCCATGTCATCCGCCTCGAGGGCGTTTACCTCGTCAAACATGCTCTTCGCCCGGTCCAGCTGCTCAACATTCTGGCTCTCCCAGGCAACGAGCCGTTCCTCGGCCGGCATTTCCGGAGACGTGGACTCCAGCACCGCCGTCGTCATATCCGAGACCGTCGAGTAGAGGTCGTCACGGAGGGCCGCCCGGGCCAGGGCCTGCCAGCGGTCCCTGCGGGGCAGCTTCGTGATGCGTTCGAGCAGCGAGTCGGCGTGGAAGCGGTTGAACACCGTGTAGTAGACATGGGCGATGTTCTCCACGGGTTCCGGGCTGGCGTGGACGATCTTGGCTATGTCGAGCAGCACGAAGCTCTCGAACAGTTCCGCCCAACGGTGAGCCAGGTCCTCGGGCAGTTCCCAGCCGCGCGCCTTCTCAAGCCATTCGGCCACCCGGTCACGGTCGACGCCGCGCAGGTAGTCCAGCAGTCTTGCCCGCATGGGATCCATCAGCGGCTTGAATTCGCCAACGATCTCGGCAATGGGCCGGGAGGCGTTGCTCTGGCCCAGGACCCAGCGCACGGCACGGTCCAGCAGCCGGCGGATGTCCAGGTGCACGGTGCTCCAGTGCTCCGTGGGGAAGGACGCGGGCAGCTCATTGAGTTCCCCGACCATGATGTCCAGTTCGTAGACTTCGCGGAGCGCCACGAAGGCCTTGGCGACGGCGGCCTCGGTGGCCGAAGTCTCTTCCATGGCGCGGAACGCGAAAGTGATGCCGCCCATGTTGATCATGTCGTTCGCCACCACCGTCGCGATGATTTCGCGCCGCAGCGGATGGGTGTCGAGCTCGGCGTCGAACCTGTCGCGCAGCTGCTGCGGGAAGTAGGCCCGCAGAGTCTGCCGGAACCAGGGGTCCTCGGACAGGTCGCTGTCCCGGAGTGCCGAGGCAAGTTCGATCTTGGCGTAGGCCGCCAGCACCGCCAGCTCCGGCGAGGTCAGGCCTTGCCCCTGTTCCAGCCGCTCCCGCAGCGTCTCCGTGGTCGGCAGGGCCTCCAGATCGCGCTTCAGATCGGCCGACTTCTCCAGCCAGTCCATCAGGCGTTCGTAGCTGGGGCTCCATTCGGAAACCCGCATCCGGTCATTGAGCAGCAGGATGTTCTGGTCGATGTTGTCCTCCAGCACCAGCCGGCCGACTTCGTCGGTCATCGATGCCAGGAACTCCGAACGCTCCGCAGGATCCAGCTTCCCCGCGGCAACCATCCGGTCCACGAAGATTTTGATGTTGACCTCGTGGTCGGAGCAGTCCACGCCGGCGGAATTGTCGATCGCATCGGTGTTCAGGATGACGCCCTGGAGGGCCGCCTCAATACGGCCACGCTGCGTCATGCCCAGGTTTCCGCCTTCACCGACCACCTTCACGCGCAGGTCGCGGCCGTCGACGCGGATGGAGTCATTGGCCTTGTCGCCAACCTCGGCGTTGGTTTCCGTGCTGGCCTTGACGTAGGTGCCGATTCCGCCGTTGTACAGCAGGTCGGCCGGGGCCAGCAGGATCGCGCGCAGCAGCTCGGGCGGGCTGAGCCGGGTGGTCCCGTCGGGCAGTCCGAGCGCGGATCTGACCTGGTCCGAGACCGGGATGGACTTGGCCTGGCGGGCAAAGACACCGCCGCCCTCGCTGATCAGTGACTTGTTGTAGTCGTCCCAGGAGGAACGGGGCAGTTCGAAGAGCCGCTGGCGCTCCGCGAAGGAGACGGCTTCGTCCGGGGTGGGATCAAGGAAGATATGCCGGTGGTCGAAGGCCGCGAGCAGCCGGATGTGCTTGGAAAGCAGCATGCCGTTGCCGAACACGTCACCCGACATGTCGCCGACGCCCACGACCGTGAACGGCTCGGACTGCGTGTCCAGGTCAAGCTCGCTGAAGTGCCGCTTGACGGATTCCCACGCACCGCGGGCGGTGATGCCCATGGCCTTGTGGTCGTAGCCGACGGAGCCGCCGGAGGCGAAGGCATCGCCGAGCCAGAAACCGTATTCCGCGGCAAGGCCGTTGGCGATGTCGGAGAAGGAGGCGGTTCCCTTGTCGGCGGCGACGACGAGGTAGGAATCGGCGTCGTCGTGCCTGACCACGTCGGCCGGAGGCACCAGCTGCTCGCCCTCCGGCGTCGCGACGAGATTGTCGGTGACGTCCAGGAGCCCGCGGATGAACGTCTTGTAGCTTTCGACGCCCTCCGCCATCCATGCGGTGCGGTCCGCCGCCGGGTCCGGGAGCTGCTTGGCGTAGAACCCGCCCTTCGCGCCGGTGGGCACAATCACGGCGTTCTTGACCGTCTGGGCCTTGACCAGGCCAAGGATCTCCGTCCGGAAATCCTCTCGCCGGTCCGACCAGCGCAGCCCGCCGCGGGCGACCTTGCCGAAGCGCAGGTGCACACCCTCGACCCGGGGCGAGTAGACCCAGATCTCGAACATGGGCCGCGGGAACGGCATGCCCTCAATGGCGGACGGGTTCAGCTTGAAGCTGAGGTGTGGTTTGTTCTGGTAGAAGTTGGTCCGGATCGTCGCCAGGATCAGGTTCTTGAAGGTCCGCAGCACCCGGTCTGCGTCGAGGGTCGCGACCTTTTCGATCGCCGCGTCCAGCCCTGTGAGGACGTCGTCCTGCCTCTTCCGGCGTGCCTCCTCGTCCAGCGAGGGATCGAAGCGGGCTTCGAACAGGGCACTGAGTCCGCGGTTGACATCCGGGTTGGCCAGCAGGGTGTCGGCCAGGAATCCGTAGGAGTTGGTGTTGCCCATCTGCCGCATGTACTTGGCATAGGCGCGCAGCACGATGACCTGGCGCCAGTGCATTCCCTCGCGCAGGACCAGCCGGTCGAAGCTGTCCGATTCCACTTCGCCGGACACCGCGGCGCCGAACGAGTCCGCGAGGAGCTGCCCGGTCCTGAGCGGGTCCACCCCTGCCGGGTACTTCAGGCCCAGGTCGTAGAGGAAGAAGTCCCGGTGGTCGGCTGTCTCGATCTCGAACGGGCGCTCGTCCAGGACTTCCAGGCCCAGGTTGTGGAAGTAGGGCAGGATCTGGCTCAGGCTCTTGGGCTCAAGCATGTAGAGCTTGACGCGGGCGTCTTCTTCAAGCGTCGCGCCGGCGCCGTCGGGCAGGTAGACATGGACACCGGCATGTTCCTTGGCGGTCTCCCAGGCAGGGGCAGCGACGGCTCCGTACTTCTCGAAGCGGGCGATGTCCTCCAGGGCATCCTCCACCTCGTAGTCGACGCGGTAGCTCGCCGGGAAGGCCTCGGCCCACACGGCGGCAAGCTCCTTGGCGCCGTCTTCCTTGGTGCCGCCGCCGGCGCGGGCGTGCAGGACCTCGGCGATGCCTTCGCTCCACGAGCGGGCCGCGCGGACCAGCCGCTTTTCGAGATCGTCGGTGTTGACGTTGCCGACATCGGCGTTCTTCGGAAGCCGGATCCGGAAGAAAAGCCGAGCCAGGGCGGATTCGGTCATCCGCGCCTCGTAGTCGATGGACACGGCGTCGAAGGTCTCGCGCAATTCCTGCTCGATGCGCAGGCGCACATTGGTGGTGTACCGGTCGCGCGGAAGGTAGACGAGGGCGGACATAAAGCGGCCGTAGATGTCCGGCCGCAGGAACAGCCGGGTCCGGCGGCGTTCCTGCAATCGCTGGATGCCGGTGGCAATGGCGGCCAGATCCGGGATTTCGATCTGGAAGAGCTCGTCGCGCGGATAGGTTTCGAGGATGCCCAGCAGGTCCTTGCCGGAGTGTGAATCCGGCGGGAAGCCTGCATCCCTCAGGACTGCGGCGACCTTCTCACGGACCACGGGGATGTCCCGGACGGATCCGGCGTACGCGGTGGTGGCAAAAAGTCCGATGAAGCGTCGTTCACCGTTGACGTTACCGGCTGCGTCGAAGCTCTTGACGCCGATGTAGTCCAGGTAGGCCGAGCGGTGAACGGTGGAGCGCGAGTTGGCCTTGGTGATGACGAGCGCGCGCTTCTCGCGGGCCTTCTTGCGGCCGGTCTCCGTGAGGTGCTGGATCTGGTGCGGGGTGTCGGCGCTCCCGCGCAGCAGCCCCAGTCCGCTCTCGTCGCGGGGTTCCAGGACATCCTCGCCGGATTCGTTCTTGAGGTCGTATTCGCGGTAGCCGAGGAAGGTGAAGTTCCCATCGTCCAGCCAGCGGAGAAGTTCCTGGGCCTGGCGGAGTTCGGCGATCTGCGCCGGATTGGCGAGCTTGTCCAGTCCCTCGGCGATCTGGATGGCCCGGTTCCGCATCTTCGGCCAGTCCTCGACGGCGGCACGCACATCGTCGAGCACCCGCCCGATGCCCTCGGTCAGCGCCGCGCGCTTCGCATCATCGACGCGGTCGATTTCGACCGCGATCCAGGACTCCATGTGGGAGGCGTTGTCACCCTGGGCTATCAGGTGCGACAGGTTGGGCATCGCTGCCGTGTCGCCGCTGGAGATGCCCAGGTGCGAAGGTACCCGTGCGACTCGGACCAGCTCTCCGCTCTCGCGGTTGCGGGTCACAACAAACAGCGGATGCATCACCAGGTGGATGGGGGCGTGCTGCCGGACCAGCTCAGCGTTGACCGAGTCAACGAGGAAGGGCATATCGTCGGTGACGATGTAGACGACACTGCGGTCGGCTTCGTCGGAGATGGTGATGTTGGCGTTGCCCGGGAACCGCTGCTCCGCCGTTTGGCGGTGCGTCTTCGCCCGTGCCGCGAGCAACTCCCCGGGATAAGCCCGGGCGTCTTCCCCGGCGATGTGCTCGTAGTAGTCCCGCAGGTAGCCTTCTCCTGCACCGATCGAAACGGGTTGATCCTCCACGCTGGACCCAGACGACATCGACAAACGCCTCCATCAAGAAAGTTCATGGCCGCTTCGTTGCGGCCCTCATGGCGAGCCTAGCCCTTTAGCCGGCGCTTCGCTGTGGAAGTAAATACAGAGGATCGATGGTTTCGCTGGACGGGTGCACAAACGAGGGCGGCGATGCCCGTCCGGAGCGGGGAATCGGGCGCAGCCTCCAACAGCAGCGACCCGGAGAGCAGCGCCGCGTCACTCGAGACCGGATCGGCCGGGAGGAACGCCCACAGCGGGGCGGTGGGGCCGTACCGCTCCCAGGCATCCCGCAGTTGCCGCTCCGGGGAACGCCCCACCGCGGACTGACGGACCTTGTTCAGCACCACGCGCGGGCTCGCCTGCGGGACGGCCGATTCAAGTTCAGCCAGACCCCGGACCAGCCGCGGGACACCGATCGAGTCAGCAGCCCCGACGGCGAACACCGTGTCCGCCAGTTCAAGGCTCCTCAGCGTCGCGGCGTTCCGGCGCGGCGCCATCGTGTCGAAACTCAGCTCTTCGTCGCTTTCGAGGCAGAAACCCGTATCAACGACCGTGACGTCCGCGACCTGCCGGGCGCGCGCCAGAACCAGGGACAACGCTGCGGCGCGGAGTTCAGTCCAGCGGTCCGCCCGGGTGATCCCGGTCAGCACACGGAAGGATCCCATCCTGGTCACCACGGGTGCCGCTATCCGGAGCAACGCCTCGGCGTCAAGGAGGCCCTGATCCGCCAGACGGCAGGCCTGCGCGAGACCAGCGGACTCGTCGAGGAGTCCAAGCATGGCTGCGACGCTGGCACCGTAGCTGTCGGCATCCACGAGCAACACCGATTTTCCCTCGGCAGCGAGTTCTGCCGCCATGTTCGCGGCGAGCATGGTCCGGCCCGGCGAACCCGCCGGGCCCCACACCGCAATGATCTGCCCGGCGCCGGATCCTTCCGACCCCTCCGCGGCAGGACCGCCAGAGGGTCCGGGCACCGGGCCGGCGTCGGTAAATCCAGAGCTGACTCCCCGCCGAAACCGTGGGTCAGGTCCGGCGAGGAGTGCCACAGCCCCCGTGATGCGGCTGGCCAGGGCCGCGGCGTCGACCCCGGTGATTTCGGCGTCGACCCCGATCCCCTGCAGCCGGGCCTTTTCCTCCGGGCTGTCGGTCAGGGCCAGGACGGCTACACCGACGGCGGACAGCCGGTCGACCAGCGACGCCGTCAACTCCTCGCTGCCCTGCGCCACGACCGCGGCCCGGGCCAGGCCGCCCTGGCACGCCGCCAGCAGTTCCGCCAGTTCGTTGCACCGCCGGACGACGGACACCGGCCCGTGAAGCCGCTCCAGCCTGCCGACCAGGTCTTCGCGCGAGTCACCGACAGTGACGACCGGGATGCTCATCGACCCGCACCACGAGGGTTCCAGACCACAGAGATCTTTGCCTTGTTGGACTGCGCGCCCAGCAGGTGGGGCATCTGCTCGTCCGTGACCAGCACCATCACGACGGTGGACCGCGCGGACCCCAGCGCGGTGCTGCCCGCGGTGATCTGGGCGATTTCGGCGCCAGGCAGCAGCAGCGTCGGCTGCGTGAACCCGTTCCGGGCATCGGGCAGTGCCACCCAGACATCCACCCGTGACCCGGCAACCGCCTGCGGCGGCAGGACCTCATCGATGGTGACCGCGACCGGTTTCCGGTCCAGGCCATCGACCTGGCCGAAGCTCTCGCGCGGCACCAGTTGGTCCTTGCCGATTCTCTGGACGGCCACGAGTCCGTCCGGCACGCCGGTCGCCGGGGTCAGATACTGCTGCTCGACATCGCCCAGGCGGACCTTGACGAGGTTCAATTTATCCGCGGTCAGCTTTTCGCCCACGGCGATCGCTTCCCGTGCGGTGTAGGCCTCTGCTGTCTGGTCCGCGGCCCCGACCAGGGCGATGACTCCGGCGACGGAGGCCAGGACGAGCAGGATGCCGATGAGGAGCCTGGGATCTTTCCAGGATGGTTTCTTTAGCCGCGCCCCGCCGGCCACCGTGCTCCCACTCATGCGCCTGCTCCCCCCGTAGTCGCCGCCCGGGACTGGCCGGGCATCATCATTGTTACGCGTTAGCGCCCCGACGGGAAGATCCCGGAACAAAGAAGTGCAAACTGTGGATATCGGCCCCAGACGAAGCCATTGGTGGCAAAATAGGGCTATGCCCCGATTCCTGACCCTCGCCGACGTCGCCGAGCAGCTCCAGATCAACGCCCCGGCCGCCTACGCGCTCGTGCGCAGCGGTGAGCTCAAGGCTATTCAGGTGGGCGGACGGGGCCAGTGGCGTGTCGAGGAAAAGATGCTCGAGCAGTACATCGAGGAGCGGTACGCGGAGGCAAGCCGGATGATCGAAGAGGCTAAGTCCAAGACCCGCTGAGCCTGGCGTCGGGAGTCCGCTGCAGCGCCGGCCATTTCACCGTTCCTGATATCCCGGGGCCCGGGCCGACCTGATCCCGGCCAGCGCGAAAAGAGGGATGGTAGCCAACTGACGGACGTTGGCCGCTCGACGGTCCTCGCCCTCCCCGGTGACCGCCAGGTCAAGGTAGTCGCGACCGACCCTGTCAATCACCCCGTGAAGCGTCGTCTCACCAGTTGAGCCGCCGGTCATGAGGACGGCGAGGCCTGTTCGGTCCCGCGCGAGCCCGCGGAGGGCGCTGGCCAGGCCCAGTCTTTGCCGGACCTTGGACGGCTCCGGTACGGCAAGCCGCGAGAGACCGCGGTAGCGTACCGCCGAGGCATAGGGAACCAGCACCTGATGCCTTGGCTCATCCAGCACGAGCGCCTGGCTTCCGGCGTGGCTCAAGACCCCCTCGAACGTCGTACCAGACGCAAGCTGCACGACAATCAGCAGCCCCAGCGAGCCGCGAAGCCGGTCCGCGAGTTCCACCGCCGCCGACTCCGAACGGGTCCGCTCCGCGATTTCCGCGTCGAGATCGAGCCGCTCGCTGGCGGCCATCTGTGTCTCCAGGTCGTCAAACAGGGCATCCCAGCGCATGGCGTCAGCGTAGGCGCGCCCGGCGACGACGGTCAACAGCTCCATTTGAATTATCTCTAGACAAACACGGTCTTTAATGATCAAACTGTATTCAAACGTATCAAACCGCATCAAACCGCACTAAAACGCAGCATATCCATCAAGCTGAAGGCGATGAGACCATGGGCGCAACAAAATCCCCGCCATCCAGGCACCGGCGCGTGTTCCACGCCGATGCGGCCATGGCAACCGTCATTTTGTTGCTCGGACTCTTCCTCGCCGCGACCGGCGGCAGCATCGTCCAGCGCTGGCGGTCGTCCCCGGCAGGCCACCCATCCCTCGGGTTTGAGGACCAGCTTGGCGTTGCGGCCAACACGGCCGGTTTGATCGTGATCGTGTGGT
>DATITT010000532.1:0-3897 GCA_035467435.1 Arthrobacter sp.
CGGCGGGAACGTCGTTCCAGCAGGGTCGCGGCCTCGGATGCCCAGCCGCCCGCGGGGCCGCGCAACGGCCGGAGTTTTTCCGGTCCGGGGGCGCCCGGCCCGGCGGTGGCATCCTGCAGCACGGCGGAGTCCAGGGACGCCAACACCCGGGCCGCCGCAGACTGCATGGCCGCCCGCCTCCCGGGAACCAGGCGCAGCCGGGACCCGGTGCGCGGATCCATGGGCCCCTCAAGCGGGTCATACGGCCAGCCGGCGACCTCCAGCTCCGAGGTTAGCGGGCTCTGCTCCGGCAAGGATTCCTCACTGACGGACAGCGGGTGGATCGCGGCGGCGCCGTCGGCGGCCAGCACCTCGAGTTCGGCCAGGAAGGGCGACATGTCCGCCATCCCGGCGCGCGAGCCCACCCAGGCGGCGCTGGAAACCCAAAGCACGTGTTTCGCCCGAGTGTAGGCAACATAGGCCAGCCGCCGCTCTTCGGCCTCGCCGTGAACCTGCACGGCGGACTTGAACTCCTTCTCGGCGTCGAGCCAGCCTTTTTGGTCGGGGTGTTCGAGGTCCCATTGCGGCAGGTCCGCGCGGTCCCCGCGCAGCGGCCAGGGCAGTGCGGCGCTGCCGCTGCTCCAGCGTGAGTCCCGGCTGCTGGGGAACGCCCCGGCGTTGAGCCCGGGCACGAACACCACATCCCACTCCAGGCCCTTGGACGCGTGCACGGTCAGCAGTTGCACCGCCTCGTGGTTCACCTCCGGCGCGGCGGCGTCCAGGCCGTTCTCCTCGGCGGCCGCGGCCTCCAGCCAGGCCAGGAAAGCGAGTACATCGACGCGGTGGGAGGTGTGCAGGAAGCCGGCGGCGGCGTCCTGGAAAGCATCCAGGTTGCGGCGGGCCTGATGGATGCTGATCCCGGGCCGTGCGGACACCTCGATGTCCAGCAGCATGGCACGCTCGACCTCGCCGAGCAGGGTGGTGAGGTCATCACCCATGTAGCCGCGCAGTTGCCGGAGTTCCGCCGCGAGCCGCTGGAGCCGCTCCAGCCCCTCGGCGCTGAGTTGGCGGCCGTGCGAGGACGTCCAGCCTTCGCGCGGCAGCCAGTCGAGGGCTTCGACCAGGCTGGCGGCGTCCGTGAGGTCGCCCTCGATCACCGCCGCCTCCGCGCCGTCGTCGGCGTCGTCGTCGGTCCCGGGGCGGCCGCGGCGCCGGGCGAGGAAGCTGGACCAGTCCCGCAGGGCCATCAGGTCCGCGGGTCCGATTCGCCAGCGGGCCCCGGCGAGCAGGCGCATCAGCGAATCGGAGCGGCCCGGATCGGCCAGCACCCGGAGGGTCGCGACCAGGTCGACGATCTCGGGGGTATCCAGGAGACCACCGAGTCCGACGATTTCGTACGGGATCCCGCGCACCTCGAACTCCCGGCGGATGCATTCCATCTGGGCGCGCCGGCGGCACAGCACCGCCATGGCGGGAGGCTCAGGCTCCGCTGCCGACCCGTCAAAATCGGTCACCCGGAACTTCAGCACGTCGCCCGCGATGGCTGCTGCCTCGTCCTCGTCGGTGCCAAAACGGCCCATCACCACGCGGCCCTGGACCGCAGCAGGGCTGGGCTGCAGCGGCGGAACCTCGACACCCCCGGCGGTGTCCCGCTCGCCGGCCGGGCCGGTCTGGGCTGCGGCTTTGCTGAGCGGTGCCGAAATGACGTTGGCGGCGGAGAGGATGGTCCGGCCGTTGCGCCATGCCGTGGTGAGGTACGACGTCGGGGCGACGGCAAAGCGGGCAGTGGTATCAGAGGCGGCAGCGCCGACAGCTTGGGTAGTGGCGGCGGTGGTGTCAGCGCCTGCAGTTTCGGCAGTGATACCAGCGCCGGCAGCGCCGTCGCCGGCCCCAAGCCGCACCGGGAACTCGCGGACGAAGTGGAAGAGCTGGCCGGCGGAGGCGCCTCGGAAGCCGTAGATGGACTGGTTGGGATCTCCCACCGCGGTGACTGCGTGGCCGTCGCCGAACAGCCGGGAGAAAAGCACGAGCTGGGCGTGGGACGTGTCCTGGAACTCGTCCAGCAGCACCACCTTGTAGCGCTGGCGTTCGGTTTCCGCGGCGACCGGGATCTCGTTGGCGACGCGGGCGGCGAGGGCCACGAGGTCGCCGAAGTCGAGGGCGCCGCGTGCGCGCTTGGCGTCCGTGTAGCGTCCCACCATCTCCGCGACGCTGGCCCGCGTGCGCAGCAGCCCGCTGAGCTCGCCGACGGCCTGGCTGGGGTTCTTTTTTGCGGTGGCCAGGTAGGGCAGCGCCTCGAACTCCGACACCCGGTCCAGCAGCCAGCTGCGGACCCCGGCCGGGTCCTGAAGATGTTCAGCGCATTCGCCGGCGAGCTGGATGACTGCCTTGACCAGGGTGGATTTGGCGGAACGGAAGTGCTCGTAGTCGCCGTCGAACGCTTCCACGACCTCGCTGGCGAGCTGGAAGGACTGGGCGCCGCCGAGCAGCACGACGTCACGCTCGACGCCGAGCCGGAGCCCGTAGTCGGACACGATCCCGCTGGCGTACGAGTGGTAGGTGGAAACCTTGGGTTCGAGCGCGTCGGCGCTCAGCAGCCCGGCAGGGAACACCCGGTTCTGCGGGTCTTCCGCGGCGATGCGCTGCAGCGCTGCCAGCTTCGCGCGGATGCGGGTGGCCAGCTCCCCGGCGGCCTTCCGGGTGAAGGTCACCCCGAGCACTTCCTCCGGCCGGACCCACCCATTGGCGACGAGCCACACCACACGGTCGGCCATGGTGGCGGTCTTGCCCGAACCGGCGCCGGCGATGACCAGCCGGGGTGAGAGCGGCGAGGAAATGATGCGCGACTGTTCGGCCGTCGGGCTGTTCTTCTCGCCCAGCAGGGCCGAGAGCTGCTCGGGGGTAAACCTAGGGACGGGGGGAAGAGCGGTGGGAAGAAGCGGGACGGGAAGATCGGCGGGAACGGCGCCGGGCACGGCTGCGTGCGCGACGGCGGCAGCATTTGTCTCGGTGCTCATTCGGTAACCTGCTTTCCCCGCAGGCACAGCGGGCAGACTTCGGGAAGGCGGCAGCCGTGACCGCCGTGGCCGCCCTTGGACGGATCGTGGCGGGCCTCGAAGGTGCTCCCGGACATGACCCGGGCGGCATCGCCGACCATGCCCAGGGCCCAGTTCTCCGCCGGGTCCAGTGGGGCCTGGGCCTGGATGCCCGGGCTCTTGGTGGTCGTGCCGAGCTGGGCGAGGACGGCCCCGCCGGGCAAGGGTGGCGGGCCGTCGTCGGTACCGGCGAAACCTCCGGCCAGCACTGCGGCCTGATAGGCGCCCAGCTGCGGGTGCCGCTCGAGATCGGCCTTGCCCGGCTGCCGCTTGCCGGTCTTGAGGTCCACGACGACGAGCCGGCCCTCGGCGTCGATCTCCAGCCGGTCGACCTGGCCGCGCAGCACGGCCGGACGGGCCGGCCAGGAGTCGCCGTCCGCGTCAGGGGCAGCGCCGGCGCTTCCGGCCGGGTCCACAATGTCGGGGAGCTTGACTTCGAAGTCCAGCTCGACGCCGACCAGGGACCGGCCTTCGCTGCGCATCACCAGCACGTACTGGGCGAGCTTCCGGACCATGGTTTCGGCGCGCTGGAAGTCCAGCTTTCCTTCCCAGTTGTCCTTCATCCCCAGGGCCGGCCAGCGGCGGACCAGCTCGGCCACGTATTCGGTTCCGGAGGCATCCGGCAGGTCCTGCGCGATGGCGTGGACAAGGGTGCCCAGGCTGCGGGCAAAGTCGGTGGCGGCCTCTCCGCCGGCGGCCTGGACAAACCAGTCCAGCGGCGATTTCTGCACGGTCTCCACCTTCGACGGCGACACGTAGACGGTGCCGCCCGGGGGAACGACGGGCTCCTCGGTGGACAGCGGTGCAAGGCCCCACCAGCTGG
>DATITT010000533.1:0-11363 GCA_035467435.1 Arthrobacter sp.
GCAAAGCCAGCACGGGCCCTTGTTGACATACATTGTAAAATGGCTTGCACAGAGACTGTCAAGCATTTAGTACAAAGACTGTCCGGAATTAGGAGGTATCCGTGGGGAACGGATTCAGGGAGAAACTACGAGCGGAAAGGCTCTAACCCGGCCAGACTCAACCGGAACTGGGCCGTGATCTGTACTCGCCCAGCTACATCTCCCTGCTGGAGACCGGGCGCCGTGAACCGACCGCGGATGTGATCGAGGAGCTGGCCCGGCGGCTCGAACTCGCCCCTAAGGCACTCGAGGCCTGGAGCCAGCCCGTGTCGGTCAGCGACGCCGAGTATGTCCTCGCGGGCCTCTATGCCCGCCAGGCCTGGGACCTCCGGGATTACGCGCTGGCGGAGACCCACGCCGCGGCTGCGGCCCAGATCGCCCTGGAGGCCAGGAACACCAGCGCCTGGTGGAACATGACCTACATGCAGGCCGAGTGCCTGATGAAGCAGGGCCGTCTGAAGGAATGCCAGGACCTTGTCCAGCGACTGCTGGACCACCCGATGGCCGCCGAATCGGCAGGCCTGGGGGTCCGTGCGCGTCAGATGCTCGCGGCCGTGTGCCACGGCCAGGGGCAGCTGGCAGTCGCCGTCGAACACGCGCAGGAAGCCGTGCGGCTCTGCGCAGAGCTGCCCAAGGGCTCCACCCTGATCATTGGTGCGCTGCGCGCCCTCATCGGTGCGCTGGCCGAAAGCGGCCGGCTGGATGAGGCCTGGGAATACTGCCAGGCAATGAACGAGCAGATGGATGAACGTTCCATGACCCAGCTCGCCGGCGAAGTCGCCTGGGTGATCGGGAACGTGGCTTTCATGCGCCACGACTACACGGAGGGCATCAAATACCACGAGCGGGCGGGCCAGCTGCTCTCCCCCGCCAATGACATCGACCTCTGGGCGAGGTTCAACAAAGCCTCGGCCGCCGTCCGCCTGTCCTCCGGGATCGTGGAACCTCAGACCCTGAAGTCGATCGAGCGCGCCGAGCTGGCGCTCTCGATCGTTGGCGGCAACAAGACGGACCAGCTCGAGGTCGCGTTTATCCGGGCCCGCTGGCTCTACCTGACCGGGGACATCGTAGCCGCGGTGCAGAAACTGCGCGAGATCCACGCCGATAAGGATGCGCTCGCCAAGCACACCGCCGGAGAGGTCTCCCTGCTGCTCGGCAAGGCGCTCAAGGCTGCCGGGGAATCCGACGAGGCCCTCGTCTATCTCCAGGAATCCCAGAAGGAATTCAGCGCCGCCGGCGCCTCGGACCGGGTCCAGCAGGCGATGGACGCCGTGCTGGAAATCCGGCTCGCCCAGCGCCGCGCGCAGGCCGCCGCGTCCACCTGAACCTAGGCGGCCTGCTTCACACTGCGGCCTAGGCGAAGGTCCGGCCGGTGAGCTTTTCGTAGGCCTCGACATAGCGGCTGCGGGTGCGGGCGACGACGTCGGCCGGCAGCGCCGGCGGTGCCACGTCCGAGGACTTGTCCCAGCCGGATTCGGCCGAGGTCAGCCAGTTCCGGACGTACTGCTTGTCATAGGAGGGCTGGGCCTTGCCCGGCTCATAGGTGGCGGCGTCCCAGAACCGCGAGGAGTCCGGGGTGAGCACCTCGTCGCCGAGCGTGATGACGCCGGTGGCGGTGTCGACGCCGAATTCCACCTTGGTGTCGGCGAGGATGATGCCGCGGCCGCGGGCGGTCTCCTCGGCCTTCGTGTAGATCTCCAGCGTGAGCTCGCGCAGCCGGGAGGCGGTGGCCCCGCCCACGATGTCCACGACGGCGTCGTAGGTGATGTTCTCGTCATGCTCGCCCACCTCAGCCTTCGCGGAGGGCGTGAAAATGGCCTCGTCCAGCCGGGACCCGTCCACCAGGCCGTCGGGCAGGGGGATGCCGCACACGGTGCCGGACTGCCGGTACTCCAGGAGGCCCGAGCCGGTCAGGTAGCCGCGGGCGATGCATTCGATCGGGAACATGTCCAGCTTCTTGCAGATCATTGCCCGGCCCGCCACCGCGGCGGGCACACCGGCCTCGACCGTGGATGCGAGGACGTGGTGCTCCACGCCGAGCTGCTCGAACCACCACAGGCTCAGCTGCGTCAGGATGCGGCCCTTGTCCGGGATCTCGCTGGCGAGGACGTGGTCGTAGGCGCTGATCCGGTCACTGGCAACGACGAGGACGCACTCCTGGCCGATGCGCTCCGTGATGGACTCGTCCGCCGGAATATAAAGGTCACGGACCTTGCCGGAGTAAATATGCTGCCAGCCCGGCAGGTCCAGCGTCGCGGTGTCCAGGCCGCCCCTGGGCGCAGACGCGGCGGGGTTAACGGCCTCCGGCACGGAGGATTCGGGGGTGGTCATGCTCAGGCCTTCGCTTTCGGGGCGGCGGGGGCGCCGGGCGTCTTCACTTTGATCTCGCCGCGGGCCGCCTTGCCTCCGATGTCGGTGCGGAACTGGCTGCCCTCCAGATGGACCAGTTCGACGCCGTCGTACGCCCGTTCCCGGGCCTCCACGAGGTCCGTTCCGAGTGCCACCACGGCGAGGACCCGTCCGCCGGCTGACACGACTCTGCCTTCATCGTCAAGCCTGGTGCCGGCGTGGATCACGTGGACCCCCTCGACGGACTCGGCTTTCTTGAGTCCCCGGATGCGGTCGCCGGTGCGGGGCGTGTCGGGGTAGTTTTCGGCCGCGACGACGACGGCGACGGCGGTTTCCTTCGACCAGCGCAGCGGCTGGACCTTGTCCAGTTCGCCTTTGGCGGCAGCCATCAGCAGCCCGCCGAGTGGGGTCTTGAGTCGGGCGAGGACGGCCTGGGTTTCCGGGTCGCCGAAGCGGACGTTGAATTCGATCACGCGGGTGCCGCGGGAGGTCAGGGCCAGGCCGACGAACAGGACCCCGACGAACGGGGTGCCGCGGTGCGCCATCTGGTTGACCGTGGGCTGGGCGACCCGGTCGAGGACTTCCTGGACGAGGCCTTCCGGGGCCCATTCCAGCGGGGTGTAGGCGCCCATGCCGCCGGTATTGGGGCCTTCGTCGTTGTCGAAGATCCGTTTGAAGTCCTGGGCCGGGGAGAGCGCGACGGTGTTGACGCCGTCGCAGAGGACGAAGACCGAAACCTCGGGGCCGTCGAGGAATTCCTCGATCACCACCGTGCCGCCGGCATCGAAGCAGCTCTGCGCATGTGCCAGGGCCTCGTCCCGGTTGTTGGTGACGACCACGCCCTTGCCTGCGGCGAGTCCGTCGTCCTTGACCACGAAGGGGGCGCCGAACGTGTCGAGCGCATCCGCGGCCTCCTCGGCGTTGGCGGCCACCCGGGCCATGGCGGTGGGGACACCGGCCTCGGCCATGACCTCCTTCGCGAAGGCCTTGGAGGCTTCGAGCTGGGCCGCCGCCTGGCTGGGGCCGAACACGGGGATGCCGGCGGCGCGGACGGCGTCGGCCACACCGGCGGCAAGCGGCGCCTCGGGGCCGACCACCACAAGGTCAACGGTGAGCCTGGTGGCCAGGGCCGCGACGGCGTCGGGATCGTTCGCGTCGACGGCGTGCGTGGGGACCAGTTTGCTGATGCCGGCGTTGCCCGGGGCCGCATGGACCTCAGACACGTTCGGGTCTGCAAGCAAGGATCGGACAATGGCGTGTTCGCGGCCGCCGGGGCCGATGACAAGTACCTTCACAGTTCCCAAGAGTACTTTGTGGACCGGGCAGGCTCCTAAGCTGTGACCACCGCTGGACATGCCCGTCCCCCGCCGCTGCCCCACCCAGCCTCCCGGGACATGCCCAGTCCCCGCCGCGCCCACGGGACATAGTGCCAACATGCCCATCCCTGCACCCGAAGGGAGGGCATGTCCCACGGCGCGCGCCCCTCCCTCTCGGGACATGCCCAGTCCCCGGCGGGCAATCCGCCTCCCGGACTGCTCCGAAGACCCAGTATGGACAAGCCCAGCACGCAGACGCCCCGCGCGGAAGAACTCAGGATAGAGAAGCCCGCCCGGAAGCATCCCGGCCACCACCCAGCCTCGACGCGGCTGGCCGGCCCCACCGTCCTTGCCGCGCTTGCCGGGGTCGCCGCGGCCGCCGTCGTCCTGTCCGTGGCGGAACTGATCGGCGCCTTCTTTGCTGCCCGGGCGACGCCGGTGATCGCCTTGGGCTCGACCTTCATCGACTTCACGCCGTCGTGGCTGAAGGATTTCGCGATCGCCACCTTCGGCACCAATGACAAGCTCGCGCTGTTCGTCGGCATGGCGGTGACCATCCTGCTGCTCGCCTGCGTCCTGGGCGTCGTGGCGTACCGCAAGTGGGCCCTCGGCGTTGCGGGTGTGCTGCTGATGGGCGCGGTGATCGTGGCCGCCGTCGTGACGCGGGCGGGGGTGACGCCGCTGGATGCGGTTCCCACACTGATCGGCACCGTGGCCGGGCTCATTGCGCTCCGCTTCCTGGTCACGAGGCTGTGGCGGATGCAGCAGTGGCCGGACATGGACTCCGACCTGGCCGCCAAGGATCCGGACCGTCCCGCCACGAGCCGCCGCGCCTTCTTCGCCGCGACCGGCGTCACCGCTGCGGCATCGGCCATCGCCGCCACCGGCGGGCGCCTGCTCAGCGCGGCCCGCAGCAACGTGGCCCAGGCCCGCGAAACGCTGCAGCTCCCCGCGCCGGCGAAACCGGCCCCCGCTGTCCCCGCCGGAGTGCAGTCCACGGCACCCGGGGTCACGCCGTGGCTGACGCCCAACAACGACTTCTACCGCATTGACACCGCCCTGCGCGTGCCCGAAATCAACGCCCAGGACTGGGAGCTGCGCGTCCACGGCCTGGTGGAGCGGGAAATCCGGCTCAGCTTCCAGGACCTCCTCGACGCGGACCTGATCGAATCCCATATCTCCCTGACCTGCGTGTCCAACCCGGTCGGCGGAAACCTCGCCGGGAACGCCAAATGGCTGGGCATGCCCATCCGCGACGTGCTCAAAATGGCCGGGCCCAAGGAAGGCGCGGACATGGTGCTCTCCACCTCGATCGATGGTTTCAGCGCCTCGACCCCGCTCGAGGTCCTCCGGGACGACCGCGATGCCATGCTGGCGTTCGGCATGAACGATGAAGCGCTCCCGCTCGAACACGGGTACCCGGTGCGTATGGTCGTCCCCGGCCTGTACGGCTTCGTCTCCGCCACCAAATGGGTTGTGGATTTGGAGGTCACCCGTTTCGCGGACAGCACGGCGTACTGGACGCAGCGCGGCTGGTCCGAGCGCGGCCCCATCAAGACCATGGCCCGGGTGGAAGTCCCGAAGTCCTTCGCGAAGGTTCCGGCCGGGCGGGTCGCGATCGGCGGCACCGCCTGGGCCCAGACGCGCGGCATCACCAAGGTCGAGGTGCAGATCGATAACGGCCCCTGGACCGAGGCCGTGCTCTCGACGGAGGCGTCCGTCGTGACGTGGCGGCAGTGGTCCTTCGACTGGGAGGCCACGCCGGGCCCGCACTACATCAAGGCCCGCGCCACCGATGGAACCGGTGAGGTCCAGACGGACCAGCGCGCGGATCCGGTGCCCGACGGCGCCTCCGGGTGGCAGTCGCTGATGGTGACCGTGGAATAACGGGGTATGACCGCCGGGCACCATAGACTTGCTGCATGCCCCTGAATTCGCATGCCACCTTCACCGTCGAGTCCGCCGTCGAACTGGCCGTCGTTGAACGCAGCGGCTTTGTGGAGTCCCGGCATATCGGCTCCGCCGTCCTCCTTGCCGGGGATGGCACTGTCGTCACCGAGCTGGGCGACATCACCACTCCGATCTACGCCAGGTCCTCGCTCAAACCGCTGCAGGCCCTCGCGTCCATGCAGTCGGGAGTGCCCCTGCGCGGCGCGCAGGCAGCGATTGCCTGCGGCAGCCACGTCGGCTCGCTGGACCACATGGACGTCGTCGAGGGCATGCTCAAGGCCGCCGGCGTCAAGGAAGAGCAGCTCCAGTGCCCGGCAGCCTGGCCCGAGGACGAGACCGCCCGGAACTGGCTTGTCCAGGCCGGGCGGGGCAAATCCAAGCTCGCGTTCAACTGCTCCGGAAAGCACGCCGCGTTTCTCTGGGCCTGCACCGAAAACGGCTGGGACACTAACAGCTACCTCGAACCCAACCACCCGCTGCAGCAGCGCATCCGCTCCGTCATCGAGGAGTACTGCGGCGAGAGCATCGCCCACCTCGGCATCGACGGCTGCGGCGCTCCCGTGGCCGCCGTGTCCCTGACCGGACTGGCCCGGGCCTTCTCCAAGCTGGCCAAGGCCCCCGGGGACAAGCACTCGAACGCCCGCGCCGCCACGATCGCGACGTCGATGCTGGACTACCCGTGGGCGGTGCAGGGCAAGGGCGAAAGCAACACGATCGTCATGGACGACCTCGGCATCCTCGCCAAGATCGGCGCCGAGGGCGTGCTGGCGATGGCCACCCCCACGGGCGCCTCCGTCGCCATCAAGATCCTCGACGGCAACATCCGGGCCACCACGCTCGTCGGGCTGACCCTGCTGGCAGCCGCCGGCGCCGTCGACGTCCCGGAGGTGGCCAGTGTCCTGGACAAGGTCGTCGCCCCCGTGCTCGGCGGCGGGCGGCCGGTGGGCAAGATCCGCCTGGGCCACGCCGTCTCGGCGCTGCTCGACTAGCCATGGCCGTAGCCCGACGCCGGATTCCCATCGATGAGGGCCGCGCCGCCCTCGCAGCGTGGCAGGCCACCAACGGCCCCGCCGCGGATGCCGCCAGCCCCGACGCCGGCGCCCCGGTCCCCCGCAGCACGCTGGCGACGGCGGTGCGCTACTCCCTGGAGGAGGTCACCGCCCGGGCACCCGGAAACTCTGTGGAGGTGCGCGTCCCGCCGTTCGGCGTCACGCAGTGCGTCGAGGGCCCGCGGCATACCCGCGGCACTCCCCCGAACGTTATTGAGTGCGACGCCGCCACCTGGCTGGCGATGGTCAGCGGGCAGTTGAGCTGGGCGGACGCCGTCGACGCCGGGCGGGTGGCCGCCTCCGGGCTGCGCGCCGACCTGTCCGCCCTGCTGCCCCTCTAGGCTGCCGCGCCGGGCTGGCTGCGCCCGGACTACCGCGTCCGCGCTGGCTGCGTCCGCGCTAGCCGCGTCCGGGCTGGCTGCGTCCGCGCTAGCCGCGTCCGATGAATGGCATCCCGGCGGCGGTGATCACGAGGGACCCGACGCTGGCTGAGGCCGGCATCCCTGCCATCAGCAGCACCGCACGCGCGGCGTCGTCGACCGGGAAGGTCGGCTCCACGCGGCTGCTGCCGTCGGCCTGGACCGCCCCGGAGCCGACGCCGATGGTGTCCATCAGTTCCGTGGCCGTGTTGCCGATGTCGATCTGCCCGCAGGTGATGCCGAAGCCTCGGCCGTCGAGTTCGATGCTTTTGGTCAGCCCGGTCATCGCGTGTTTCGTGACGGTGTAGGCGACCGTGCGGGGCCGGGGTGAATGTGCGGCGATCGAACCGTTGTTGATGATCCGACCGCCCTGGGGTGACTGTGCCTTCATGGCCCGGACGGCGGCCGCGGCGCACAGCATGGAGCCCGTCAGGTTCACCGCCACAGTGGCATCCCAGTCCGCGAGGCTGATCTCGTCCACGGAGGCCGCCGGACCGAACACGCCGGCATTGTTGAACAGCACGTCCACGCGTCCCCAACGCCCGAGAGCGGCGGCGAAAAGCCGTTCGACGTCGTCGGGGACGGTGACATCGCAGGGAACGGCGAGGGCCTGGGCATGTCCGGCCCCGGTCTCCAGCAGTTGCGCTTCCCGCCGGCCGGCCAGCACCACCCGGTACCCGTCGGCAAGCATGAGCCGGGCGACCGCCCGGCCGATCCCGGAACCTGCGCCGGTGACTACGGCCACTCGGCCGGGCAGATGCTGTCGTGTCATCCGGCCAGCCTATGCCGAGTGCCCGCACCAGGACAGTGTCCGCCGCCAACATTGCGGCGTCGCGTCATCCCGAGGATGGCCGGCCGCCCCCGCTCCGGCTGGAGTGCCGGCCCGCGCGGAAGCCTGACCAGAAGGCGAGCGTCACCAGCCCGAGAACGACCAGCACGACGCCCGCCCACTTCTCCGCATCCATAATCAGCAGGCCCGGGCCGGTAAATACCTGCTGGGACAGCGGGGCATAGGCAAACCAGCCGACGTCCTTCTGGCGCACCGGCAGCGACAAGAAAACCGCACCGGCCGTCATCAGGGCCACGGCCAGTAGGGGCACCGCCAGTAGGGGCACCGCCGGCCAGGCCAGCCACCCCTGCCGGGACGGCCCGGATTCCTTATCCCCGGATGGATTCATGGACACACTGTAGCGGCTGGTCAAGGGGGTGGGGCGGCGGACATCCGCCGCTCGACCAGGGTGCCGCCGACGTCGAACAGCACGGCGGCCTGCCGCCGGTCTCGGGGCGGGGTGGTGGTCATGCGGTCTGCGGGGCCCAGATGACGTGGATTGTCGAGACCTGGATCAGTGGTGCGCGCGTGCGCGCTTGCCGGCTGCCAGCGATCCGCCGGACAATGAGGTTCCGCGGCCGGCGCCTCCGGCGGTCCTTCTCGACACCCTGGAGAGTGGCCCCGCCGGCGCGGCCTGCCCGGCGGCGCTGCGGTCCCGGATGAGGCCCGTGCCTGCGATTTCGCGGGCCTGGGCGATACCGGCCACTGCTGCCCGCTTCGTGGGAAACGTGACCGAAATAGCCATCAGGCTTCCTGCTCCGTCAAGCATCCGGATCCGGTAGCCGCCGTCGGGCGCGTCCACGAGCTCGAAATATCCAGCCATCGCACACTCCTTTAATCCTCTACCCCTCGCTGAGGTATTAGTAAGTATACTTATCTAAGGTCTTGACGAAAACCCTGGAGCTGCCTCGCTCCACCCGGCAGCGGGGCGCCGGGCCCGGCAACGGGGCGGAGCGCCCCGCATGCCGGCGAGTGGGCCGGGGAAGTCTAAGCACGGCCAGCCGGGAAAGGGGACGGACGGAATGGACCACGGCACAGCCGGGCACGGAGCAGTGCACATTGGCACCAGTGGCTGGAGCTATGACCACTGGGAGAACGTGCTCTACCCGCCGGGGCTGCCGGCGCGGGACCGGCTGGCGCACTACGCGGCCCGCTTCACTACGGTGGAACTCAATGCCAGCTTCTACCGCTGGCCACGGGACACCTCCTTCGCCAGCTGGCGCCGGCGGCTTCCGCCCGGTTTCCTGCTGTCCGTCAAGGCCCCCCGCGGACTGACGCATGGCAAGAAGCTCTACGCCCCGGAGGTCTGGATCGAGCGGATCGCCCGCTGCTGGCACGAGCTCGGCGAGAAACGGGCGGTGCTGCTGGTCCAGCTGCCGCCGGCTTTCGCCCGTGACGACGCGCGCCTGGAGTACTTCCTGACGGCGCTGCCCGACTGGATCCGGGTCAGCGTGGAGTTCCGGCACCCCAGCTGGGACGCGCCCGAGGTTTACACGCTGCTGGAACGGCACGGCGCCGCGTACTGCGTCATGAGCGGAGCGGGACTCCCGTGTGTCCTCCGTGCCACCGCAGCGTTCGTCTACCTCCGGCTGCACGGCCCGGACCGGGAGCACCTCTACGGCGGCTCCTACTCGGACGATGAGCTGCGCTGGTGGGCGGACCGGATCCGCGAATGGCAGGCGGCCGGCAAGGAGGTCTTTGTGTATTTCAACAACGACGGCGGCGGGAACGCCGTGCGTAACGCCGCGGCGCTGAGGGATCTCTTGGGCGACGCCTGAACCGTGGCGTTTCCGGACACAGTCCTCGCCGGGACGGGCCCTTGTGGGAGAGTGGAGGCATGGAATTGGCGTCACAGGAATCTCCCCGGCAGCAACCAGTCACCGGCAACCGGGCTTTCCGCCTGGCGCACAAGGTCTCGGACGCTGTTAACAGTGCCCGCCTGAAGGCGGCCCGGCGTTGTGACTTCGTCCCCACGACCGTCGCCTACCAAGGCTACGGATCCACGACCTGGGTCCGGGTACTCGGCCGGGTGGTACTGACCAGCAGGGCGCCCCACCCCGGCAGCCGGGCGGAGCAGGCAGCGCAAAACGGCAACCAGAACATCCGCGGCTGGCGGGCGTTCACGTCCGTCCCGCTCCAGTACTCCGAGGTGGAGATCGAGATCGGCGGGGTGACCGCCCGGGTGCATGCGGACCGCGGCGGACTCGTGGACACCGTTGTGCAGGTGGAGCTCGCCCCGGGCTGGCACACCGCAGTACTGCGCGCCGAGGGGACCAAGCCTGCCACAGCAAAGATTTTCGTCATTGCCCCCGACACCAAGCTCGGGATCGTGTCCGACATCGATGACACGATCATGGTCACGGCGCTCCCCCGGCCCTTCCTTGCGCTCTGGAATACCTTTGTGCTCAACGAGCGGGCCCGGATGGCGACGCCCGGGATGGCCGTACTGATGGACCGGATCATGGTGGAGCATCCGCAGGCCCCGGTGATTTACCTGTCCACCGGGCCCTGGAACGCCGCCCCCACCCTGGCGCGGTTCATCACCCGGAACATGTACCCGTCCGGCGCCCTGCTGCTCACCGACTGGGGTCTCACCCACGACCGCTGGTTCCGCAGCGGCCAGGAGCACAAGCACCGCAACCTGGAACTGCTTGCCGAGGAATTCCCGAACATGCGCTGGTTGCTGTTCGGGGACAACGGGCAGCACGACGAAGCGATCTATTCCCGCTTCGCCCAGCAGCACGGCGATCTGGTGGCCGCCATCGGCATCCGCCAGCTTTCCGCGAGCGAAGCCGTCCTGGCCGGCGGCCACTCGGAGAGCGGTGACCATACCGGCTCCGAGGTTCCGTGGATCTACTCCCCGGACGGCGCAGGCATGGCGAAAAGCCTGCAGGAGCTGGACATTCTCTAAGCGCCCGCCGGACGGGGCAGGCGCCGCACTCAGGGTGTGAACCCTTCACCACCACCGGACCCGTTTTTCCAGGTTTGCTGGTGCCGCTACCAGTCTTGCCCTGGTAGCGGGGGTTCGCGTTGATGGAGGCGTTCAGCGAACCGGTCACCGGCCTCCGGGGACAACGTCTCTCTGTGCGCTATCTAATTCCTGCGTCACGCTGGCACGGAGCCGGTTCGTCTTTTTGTCAGAGCCATCTGAGATCCTGAAAGTGTGGATAGCAGGACGGTGTGGAGTGCGGAGAGCAGGCAGGCCTGGGAGGCCGTGGCCGCGTCCGTTGCTGCGCTGGCTGTCTTCACCGGCGCCGGTGCGGACCAGGCTGATGCCCCCGGCAGTGATGCGCTGCGGGACGCCGAATCTGGCCCGCCTGGCGTTGATCCATTCCGGGACGTTGATCCATTCCGGGAAGCTGATCCGTTGCGGGATCTGGCGGATGCCTGCCTGGACGGTCTGGCCGGGATG
>DATITT010000534.1:0-11605 GCA_035467435.1 Arthrobacter sp.
ACCACCGAAAGAGACCTGCCATGGATCCCGTGTACCTCCGCTCCGCCAGCACCAGCCTGGTGATCAGCTTCGACAGCGGAGAGGCCGAAGTCATCCACTGGGGCGCTGACCTGGGCGGCTCCCTTCCCGATCTGGCCATCCTCGGCGCTCCCGTTTCGCACTCCGCGGTCGACGCCGCCGTCCCCGCCGGGCTCCTCCCGCAGGCTTCCTCCAGCTGGCGCGGCCGCCCAGCCCTGCGCGGACACCGGATCGCCGACGGCGTTCCCGGCTACGACTTCTCGGTCCGCCTCCGCGTGACGGACGTGACGCCCGACGGTGACGGCGCCGTCGTCATCGTCCACGCCGACGCCGACGCCGGGATCCTTGTCTCGTCCGCCCTCACCCTGCACGACGGCGGCCTGCTGGAACTGCGCCACACCGTCACCAACACCGGCACCTCGCCGTACCAGCTTGACGAACTGGCCACGGAACTCCCGGTCGCGCCGGACGCCGTCGAACTCCTGGACCTGACCGGGCGCTGGTGCCGGGAACGCCACCCGCAGCGCCGCGCCATCGCGCAGGGAACCTGGGTGCGCACCGGCCGGCACGGCCGCACCGGCCACGATTCCTCGCTGCTCTTCGCCGCCGGGACCGCCGGCTTCGGCAACCGCCACGGCAAGGTCTGGGCGACCCACCTGGCCTGGAGCGGCAACCACGAACAGTTCGCGGACACCATCGGGGACGGCCGCACCATGATCGGCGGCTCCGAACTGCTGGGCCCGGCCGAGGTCATCCTCGCCCCCGGCGGCAGCTACACCACGCCCGCGCTGTTCGCCGCCTACTCGGACCGCGGCCTGGACGGCATCAGCGAGTCCTTCTACGCCTGGTTCCGGAACCGGCCGCACCACGTTCTGCCCTCCGCGCCCGCGCAGGCCGGTCGGCAGCAAGCCGTCCCGGCCGCGGCCGAGAAACCGCGCCCGGTGGTGCTGAACACCTGGGAGGCTGTCTACTTCGACCACAACCTCAAGACCCTGATCGAGCTCGCGGACTCCGCGGCGGAGCTCGGCGTCGAGCGGTTCGTGCTCGACGACGGCTGGTTCCGCGGCCGCCGCGATGATCACGCCGGCCTCGGCGACTGGTACGTGGACGAGGCCCTCTGGCCGTCCGGGCTCACCCCGCTGATCGACGCCGTCACCTCCCGCGGGATGGAATTCGGGTTGTGGGTGGAGCCGGAGATGGTCAACCTGGATTCCGACGTCGTCCGGGCACACCCGGAGTGGATTGTCGGCCCCTCGGTGCAGAGTTACAAAGACGGCGGGCGGCTGCCGCTGGAATGGCGGCACCAGCACATCATCGACCTCGTCAACCCGGACGCCTGGCAGTACATCTACGACCGCGTGGATGCGCTGCTGCGCGGGAACAACATCAGCTACCTCAAGTGGGACCAGAACCGGGACCTGCTGGAGCACGGCCACGGCGGCCGCGCCTCGGTGCACGAGCAGACCCTCGCCGCCTACCGGCTCTTCGACGCGCTCAAGGCCGCCCACCCCGGCGTCGAGATTGAGAGCTGTTCCTCCGGCGGCGCCCGGGTGGACCTTGGCATCCTGGAGCGGACGGACCGGATCTGGGCCTCGGACTGCAACGACGCCCTGGAACGGCAGACCATCCAGCGCTGGACCGGGCTGGTGGTCCCGCCGGAACTCGTGGGCGGCCATGTCGGCCCCACCACCTCGCACACCACGGGCCGCACGCACGACCTCTCCTTCCGCGCCCTCACTGCCCTGTTCGGGCACTTCGGGATGGAATGGGACGTCCGGCAGGTCGAGGGCGTGCAGAGGGAGGAGCTCAAGCGCTTCATCGGCATCTACAAGGAGCACCGCGGCCTGATCCACTCGGGCCGGATGGTCCGCGCGGACCTGGCCGACGAGTCCCTGATGCTGCACGGTGTGGTGGCTGCGGTTGGCGGGCCCGCCGTGCCGGGTTCGACGGCGGCCCTGTTCACCCTGGTCAGCACCCGGACCTCACCCGCGGAGCAGCCCGGGCGGATCGCGATCCCGGGCCTCGCCGCCGACGCGCACTACCGGGTGGAGGCGGTCTTCCCGGCCCCGGGCGACGCCGACTACGCCCGCACCTTCACCCAGGTCCAGCCCCCGGCCTGGCTGGAATCCGGAGCCACAGCCAGCGGCCGGTTCCTGGCCGAGGTGGGCCTGCCGATGCCCGGCCTCAACCCGGAGCACGCCCTGCTGCTGAAGGTCACCGCCGCCTAGCCCCCGGTCCCCGCCCATCGGTTGCTCCGCAACGGCCCTTCTGAGCCCTCAAAACGGCAGTTGTGGAGCAACCGATGCGTGCGAATCGCAGCGCTTTCTGGCTCGTTTCTCGCAGCGACAATTGGCCTGCCCGCCCTCCGCAGCACGTAGAGAGATCGGCTTACGGTTGTCTGGAAGACTGCAAGGATGATGCTGGGGGAAAACGCGACACCTGTGGAATTCCGGACACATATGCCCCTGCGGTACCGCGCCGTGCTGGCTGTTGTCGGCATGGCAGCTGTGTCCATTCTGTTGGCTACCGGACCGCGGCCCTGGCTGGCGGTGTTCGTCGCGGCGGTTTTCGCAGCCGTCATGACGATGACCGTCCGGATTCGACTGGGCGAAGCCGGCCTGTCGATCCGCGTCGCCGGTCTATTCTCAACCACCATCCCCTATCGGGAGATATCTGCCGTCTCCGCCGGACCTGCCACCGGATTTGTCCAGGGCATGGGTTTGCGCATTCTCCCGGGCGGAGGCACCGGCTACCTCGTTGGCGGCCCGTCCGTGCGCATCCAGTGCGGCAACACCAACGTGCTCGTCTCGTGCGCTGACCCCCAAGAGCTCGTCCGGCGCATCGGCGCCCGCATTCCTTAGGATTGTGCAACCACCAACTTGGTGACAAGCAGTTCACGATTACCGTGCAAGGCCGGGATGAACTGGAGCGTTCCGCAACAGCCTGGCGCAGCAATGGCGATGGCCTACGTTCTCCTCGCCGTCCTCCTGACGCTCCTCCTCAGAGTCGATATCCGAGAGTTCGTCGGCCCGATCACGCTCCTGCCGGCGGCCGTGGTGCCCTTGGTCAGTGTCCTGGCTGGATTCCTGACGGATTACTTTCAACCCGCGCAGCGCTCCCGCCCCGCCCGCTAAGAGGTTCCCCTCAGGAGGCGATACCCGCCGCCGGCACGTCCATGCCCAGGGAGATGCGGGTTCAGCAGCCACCAGTGCAGGCGCCCCAACAGCGGCTGATCTGAGGAAGCCCGTTCCCTTCACTTCCGGGTGATACCGCGATGCCTCATGCAGCCGCGCCTCAACGCACCAAACTGCTACGCTCCACCTATCGGCACCGTCCGGCGCCGGCAGGTGGAGCAGCAGCGGGGCTGCGGGTGAGGGAGACGCCATGACGGTTGCCGAAATCCAGGTGGACCAGCGTGTGATCGGGATTGACTCCCGCCGATTCGCTTCGGTGGAGAAGGCGTTGGTGGAGCTGATCACCAACAGCGACGACAGCTATGCCCGGCTGGAGAAAACCGGGGCCCCGGTGACCGGCACCATTCACGTCGGCTACGAACGGCACCACACCGGCGCGGTGCTGATGGTGACGGACCAGGCGGAGGGCATGTCCTTCGAAGTGGCCGCCCGCATCCTCACCTACGGCGGCGCGCACAGCCCGCTGTCCCGCGGCGAGGGCAACGGCCGCGGGTACTTCGGCCGCGGCCTCAAGCAGGCCATCTTCGGCCTGGGCCACGGCTGGATCGAGACCATCAAGGACGGCCGGTTCACCCGCATTGACGTCTTCCGCGGCGAGAATGGCGGCTACCTCTACGACGACGGCGAGGAGGACCGCCGGGCGTTTCCGGCGGACTACGCCCGTCTCGGCATGCCCGACGGCGCCGCCCGGAGCGGCACCCGGGTGACGATCGTCGTCGACAATCCCCACGTCACGATCACCCAGCACGCCACCCTGCTGCAGTCCCTGTCCAACAACATCTACCTGCGGGACGTGCTGGCCCGCCGCACGGTGGAACTGGTGCCTGTCCGGCCGGCGGGCCAACACGGAACCGGGGACCACGTAACCGGGGACCACGGCAGCGAGGCAATCCGCTTCGAGGAACCCCCGGCCATCCTCCTCCTCGGCCCGGAACGCGCGGGAAGCTTCAGCCACGAGGGGCAGGAGTATCCCTTCACCCTCACCCTGAAGCGGGCGAAGGACGTGGACCTCACGCTCAAGGGCGACGAACGCACCAACGGCCTGGTGGTCCTGTCCGGGATGGCGGTGCTCGACTGCACGCTGTTCGAGTACGAGAACCAGGTGGGAACGGAGTATCTCTTCGGCGTTGTGCGCTGTGCGGCGCTGACCCAGATGCTGGGCCGCGGCAAGGCGGTCATCAGCGACGAACGGGAGGGTTTGAACTTCAAGGATCCGTTCGTGGCAGCGTTCGCCCAGGCCGTCAGCGCCATGATCGGCGGTGCCGTGCAGGCTGAAAAAGAGAAACTCACCCACCTGGAACGGGCCACCACGTCCGGCCGCACCGCCGAGATGATCGAGCGGCTGCTGCAGCACATGAGCGAGGCAGCCGTGGTCGACCTGGGTATCGAATCATCCCCGGAAACTGATGGCCGAACCCCGGCCGCGGAGGAACCGCCGGCCGCGCTGCGCTTCACCACGCCGTTCTATTACCGGAAGCCGGGGCACCCGTTCCACGTCGCCCTGCTGATCGATGCAGGCCAGCTGCCCGACGGCGAACGGCTCACCTTCGAGCTCGACCTGCCGGAGTCGATGCGGGTTGAGCCGGCGCCCGTTGCCGTTCCGGTCGATTCCCTGGGCGGAACACGGCGGATCGAGTGGACGGTCACGGGGGAGACACCGGGGGAGCGGGGCGAGATCACGGTCCGGGCCGGAGCCTACTGGGCCTGGTGCGAAATGGTGGTGGCCGAGCACGCCTCGCACCATAGCGAAGGCCAGCCCCCGCACTCTGCTGTTGTTCCACCTGCCGGTCACTCCGCCGACCATCCCACTGACCACCCCGCGGCGCATCGGGTGCCCCGGGACCACGGCATGGATCTGTTCGTCGGCTACGAATTCCGGAACCTGCACAACAACGCGGACCGGGCCGTCTACAGCGCCGCGGAGCGCAAGGTCATCATCAACACCGGCGCGCCCACCGTGCGGCTCTATGTCGACGGCCGCGGCCGCTTCCGCGACTCCGCGCGGCTGCTTCTCGCCGAACTCTTTATGGACGTGATTTCCGAGGAACTGGCCCGGCGCCGCATCGAACAGCACGGACACGCGGGAGATCTCGACGCCTTCCACAGCGCCAAGCGGGACATCATCCGCCGTTTCGGCAGCGACATCCATTTGTCATTCCTGAGCTGACACCCGCTCCCTTCGACGCCGCGGGGCTGTCGCACCCGCAGCAGCGCCGCCCTAACGCTGCAGCGGCAGGAACAGCACGGTGTAGATTCCCAGCCCGGCCAGGACCACCACGCTGCCGGCGATGGCCGCCGTCGACCTGAGATTCGCGGTCATCACGGTGCCGCCGATGCCGCTGGCGGCGCGGTGGAAGCGGCGCCGCTGTGTGACGGTGATGCCGAGGGCGACAATAAGTGAAGCCGCCACCAGGGTGCCGGCAAACCAGCCGTAGGAGGGCATCCAACGCAGGAAAATGCAGGCTGCCGTGATCAGCGTCAACGCGGTGCGGCGCCAGGCGAGGTCGGTCCGTTCGGGCTGGAGCCCGGGGTCATTGTGAAGCGCCAGCGCCCTGCGTTTCGCCACGGCTAGGCCGGCCGCCCGATCACGAAAACGATCAGCACGGCCGCAACGACGGCGCCGCCGGCTGCCAGGATCGGAGCGATCAGAGGCACCGGGAGCGGCGTCTGGCGCCGCATGGCCCGTTCCACATTGAGCCAGCGAAAGAACGAGCCGCCGGCAGTCACCAGCCCCAGCAGGAGCAGCAGCACGGCGACGGTCTTGCGGATCTCCGGAACGAAAAGCTCCGAGGTGAAGGCCTCGACGGCGATGCCGCCGGCCACCATTGCCAGTGAGGTCCGGATCCAGGCCAGGAAGGTGCGCTCGTTGGCCAGGGTGAACCGGGGATCCGGGTCGGTCCCGCGGCCCAGAATCCGAGCCGAGATCCCGCGGCTCCGGTTCGTACCCGAAACTTCCCCGGCAGCCTCCGTTCCGGTGCCGCTCACGGCCGGAGCCTCGCCGTCGGGTGCCTCGCGGCCGGTGCGTGAATTGTCAGGTGTCTCTTCGTATGCGGTCATGATGCTCTCAGGATGCCACCCCGCGGAACAATTCCCCACTTTCCTGCCACCTGCCGCTCCGTGCCTGTCAGTTGTTCACGGCCGCGTACAGGTTCAGGCTCGCCGAGAACACGAGCCACGAAACGTAGGGAAGCATCAGCAGGCCGGCGGTCCTGCTGATCGGCCCGAAGTAGAGCACGGTGAGGGTCGCCACCACGGCGTGGGCTCCGATCAGGAGCAGTGCCAGCCACAGGGCTGCGGCCCCCATCATCGGGTACAGGCCAAAGAACATCAGCGGCCACGCCAGGTTCAGCAGCAGGAGACCTCCGTAGAGCCTGAACGCGGCCGCGCGGGGAAACCGCCGCTGCCGCCACACCAGCCACGCAGCTACGGCCATGGCGGCGTAAAGCATCAGCCACACGGCGCCGAAGACCCACCCCGGCGGTGTCCACGGCGCCTTGTCGGCCGCGGCATACCAGCTGGCGTTCATCCGGATCGGCAGGGAGCCCAGCAGTGACACCACCCAGGACACCGCGAGAAAGCCGATCAATGCCGCGCCCTGCCGCTGCCAGGGGCGATCGCCCGTCAGCGCCGGGCGCCGGGGACTTCTTTCAACGTTGGCGGGCACTGACTCACTGTGGACAATCGGGGGCTGGTCCGTCAAACCCGTGACGGCGGAACCTCCCGCCGGACCGTCGACCCGGTCAGGCCCCCGGCACCCGCAGCACCTCGACGGCAGCCAGCAGATACGGCACCGGATCCGGATCCGTGCCCGCGGCCCACCGCATCCACGCTTCAAACGTCACAGCCAGATAGGCCGCACACAGGTAGCCGGCCGTGTCCCCGGAAACGCCGAGGGCAATAAGATGCCGCCGGGCCCGCTCGCGCTGGGGCGCCAGGGATTCGTAGCTCCGGCTGGCTAACTCGGGATGTTCAGCGATCAGGCGCAGCCTGCCGCGCGAGACCGAAAGATCGGGAATCACCGCCACGCCGGCGACGGCGGCTGCCCGCAGGCCCGCCATGAGGCCGCCGCCGTCTTCTCGACTGTCGTGGGCACCTTCGAGCGCCACTCCCGAGGCCGCGATCACCGGTTCCATGCCGCCCCAGATGAGATCGGCCTTGCTGGAGAAGTAGCGGTACAGGCTCTTGCGCCCGATGCCTGCCTCGCGGGCGATGTCTTCCATCGAGGTCCGTTCGTAACCGTTCTCGGCAAAGAGCCGAAGCGCGAGGCTGGCGATCGCGTCCGGATCGATGGTCACGGGACGCCCGGCGGAACGTATGCCGGCGGGCTTGGGATCTTGCGGAGCCATCCCCCCAGTATTCACCCTTTTATAATGACACAGCGTGTCATAAGGTGGAAGATGTCAACACTGAAAACGTTCGGAAGGACATCATGGGCACCGAAGCTTCATGGCAGGAATCCATCACCGCGGGCCGCTTCGCCGGCAAGACCGTCATCGTCACGGGCGCCGGTTCCGGCATCGGCCTGGCCACAGCCCTGCGTATCGCCAGGGAGGGTGGCAGGGTCATCGCCGCCGACATCAGCCCCGAACGGCTGGACGCCCTGGTCGCCGGGAACAGCGGCCTGGACGTGATCCCCGTGGCCGGTGACATCTCCGACGAAGAAACCGTCGCCGCCGTCGTCGCCGCCGCGGGCGGAAGGGTCGACGCGCTGGCGAATGTCGCCGGCATCATGGACCACTTCGCCCCGATCCACGAGGTCGACGACGCCACCTGGGACAGGGTCTTCCTGATCAACGTCACCGCCCTCATGCGCCTGACCCGCGCCGTGGTGCCGCTGATGCTCGGGGCGGGTTCCGGGTCCGTGGTCAACGTCGCCTCCGAGGCCGGCCTCCGCGGGTCCGCCGCCGGCGCCGCGTACACCGCGTCCAAGCACGCCGTCGTCGGCCTGACCAAGAACTCCTCGGTGATGTACGGGCCCCAGGGGCTGCGCTTCAACGCTGTGGCCCCCGGCGCCACCATCACCAATATCGAGGCCACGTGGGGTTCCCAGCTCGCTGCCGAGCGCCTCGGCCCGCTGATGGGTGCCAACATCCCGGCCCCTGCCACCGCGGCCCAGCTGGCCGCCTCGATCACTTTCCTGCTCAGCGACGACGGCACCAACGTCAACGGCGCCATCCTGGCCTCCGACGGCGGATGGTCCGCGGTCTGACCGCAGGCCGGCACCACCCGGGAGGACGGCCGCGAGAACCGCCGTGTTCGAACATGCGGACTTGAGCCACCCCACCCTTCTTGTGCAGACCGAGGCAGTGCCGGGAATTCGCCCCGGCCAGGCGGTTCACGGCAAGATGTGAGCATGGAGCACACTGACCAGCAGCCCTGGGTGAAGAACTACCAGCCGGGTGTCCCGGCGGACATCGAATTGCCGACAGAGTCGCTCGTCGCGATGCTGGAGCGGTCCGTGGCCGAGGCCGGCACCGCTCCCGCGCTGGAGTTCTTCGGCCGCCGCACCAGCTACGCCGAGCTCGGCGAACAGGTCGACCGGGCAGCCGAGGGCCTGCGCCGGCTCGGCGTCCGCGCCGGCGACCGGGTGGCGCTGATCCTGCCGAACTGCCCGCAGCATGTCGTTGCCTTCTACGCGGTGCTGCGCCTCGGCGCCGTCGTCGTCGAACACAACCCGCTGTACACTTCCCGGGAACTCCGTCACCAGTTCGAGGACCACCAGGCCAGGGTCGTCATCACCTGGGACAAGGCTGCGGCGGCCGTCCGTGATTTCCCGTCGGACATCGAGATCGACCATGTCGTTTCGGTCAACCTCCTTGCGGCATTCCCCGCCGTCAAGCGACTGGCCCTGCACCTGCCCGTAAAGAAACTGCGAGAGTCCCGCGCGGCTCTCACGGCCCCGGCGCCGGGCACCACACCGTGGAAGGAACTCCTCAGCCACGGCCGCATCGATCCGGAACACCCCCGCCCCGCGGTGGATGACCTCGCCGCGATCCAGTACACCTCGGGAACCACAGGCCGTCCCAAAGGCGCCATGCTTACCCACTTCAACCTGCACTCCAACGCCCTTCAGGGTGAGGCCTGGATGCAGGGCGCCGAGTACCGCAAGGAAATCTTCTACGCAATCCTGCCGATGTTCCATGCCTTCGGCATGACGCTCTACCTCACCTACGGCATCCGCAAGCAGGGCCTGCTGGTGCTTTTCCCCAAGTTCGATCCGGACCTGGTGCTGGACGCCATGAAGAAGTCGCCCGCCACGGTCTACTGCGCCGTTCCACCGATCTACGAGCGCACCGCGATGGCCGCCAAGGAGAAAGGCATCTCGCTCCGGTCCTGCAAATACTGCATCTCCGGCGCCATGAACCTGCCGGACCATGTGGTGGAGCTGTGGGAATCGGTCTCCGGCGGGCTGCTCGTGGAAGGCTACGGCATGACCGAATCCTCCCCGGTCGCGCTGGGCAACCCTTTCCACCCCACCCGCCGCAACGGCACGATCGGCGTGCCGTTTCCCTCGACCCTGATGAAGGTCGTCGACCTGCACGATCCCACAGTGGAGGTGGCGCCGGGCCAGCCGGGGGAGTTGTTGCTCAAGGGCCCGCAGGTGTTCCAGGGCTACTGGAACAACCCGGAGGAAACAGCGAAGACCCTCACCGCGGACGGCTGGCTGCGGACCGGGGACGTTGTGACCGTGGACGAGGACGGTTTCACCACGATCGTTGACCGGGCCAAGGAGCTCATCATCACCGGCGGCTTCAACGTCTCACCCACCGAAGTGGAGTCGGTGCTGCGCCTGCACCCGGACATCAAGGACGCTGCCGTTGTCGGCAAGCCACTCGAGCGCGGCGGCGAGCTGGTGGTCGCCGCCGTCGAGCTTGAACCGGGCGCCGCGCTGGACGAGGACACCCTCCGGCGGCACTGCCGCGAGCACCTGGCCGGCTACAAGGTCCCCAGGCGGATCGTTGCGATCCCTGACATGCCGCGCTCGATGCTCGGCAAGATCCTGCGCAAACAGGTGCGCGAGCAGGTGTTGCCGACGCTCTGACCTTCCCGTGTCCGGCTTTCGTCCTTGGCCGCCGGTACTTTGCTTCGCATACTGGAAACAGGGTGCATTTCCGCGCAGCCAAGAAAGGGTGGGGAGCCATGAGCGGCGGGTCAGGCGGGTCGTTCCGGCGCAGGGTGGAGCGTGCAGCGGAACTCCGCTCCCTCCGGGTCAGCGGGATGACGGTCCGGGAAGAGGAGGAGCTGGCCGCTGCCGAAGAGAAGGAACGGGAACTGCGCGCAAAATTCGACGACGCCGCCAGGGCCGAGTACCTGATCCGTGATGCCATGGCGCAGGGCAAATTCGACCACCTCAAATACGCCGGAAAACCCATCCCCGGGCTGGGGGAGAAGTACGACCCCGACTGGTGGGTGAAGGGCCTGATCCAACGCGAAAACATCACCGGGATGGGCCCCAGGGCCATCCTGCTCCGCACCGAGGACGCCGGGCTCGATGACCGGATCGACGAACAGCACTCGGAAACACAGGTCCGCCAGCTGCTGGAAGATTTCAACGCCCGCGTGATTGATGCCAGACGGCAACTGCAGGGCGGGCCGCCGGTCGTCACGAAGACCCGCGACGTCGAGTCCGAGGTGCGGCGCTGGCAGGAACGCCGCGCGGCCCGCGCCGCCGTCGCCGCCGGGCTGGAAGCGCAACAGGAACCGGACCGGATCCGCCGTCCATGGTGGCGGCGGATCCGGTCCGGTACCTAGCGGGCAGCTGGGCCCTGGGCGCTACTTGGTTCCGTACCGCGCGATCTGGGTCAGGTAACCGTAGTACTGCCCATCGATCGGGCGAAGCGGGTCGCCCTCGAAGCCGAAGTCGCGGTTTTCCTCGTTGTACGAGGCGGTGATGTCCAGGAACTGGGTCATCAGGTCCTCGCCCGACCCCTCACACTCCCCTTCGCTGATGCACAGCGCGAGGGAGCCGGCGACGGCAGGGCTGGCGAAGCTGGTGCCGTTGGCCACGGAATAGCCACCGGGCGCCGTGGAGGTCACGCAGACCCCGGGGCCGGCGATGGTATGGGCTTTGTCCTCGGACTCGGTGGCGTAGTTGGAGAAGAACGCCGGACGGTCATCCAACTGCCCCACCCCAGCCCAGTCCTCGGCCCCGCACACCGGGGCCTCGAGGCCAGCAGGCTTGCCGTCGAAATCCGCCACCGCCGTGGCGGTCAGCACCTCGTCGTACGTGGCAGGGACCGTGCCGGCGATGTCCTGCCCGGAGTTTCCTGCTGCGACGGCGTACACGACTCCGGCCTTGACTGAGCGACAGATGGCGTAGTGCATTGGATCCGTGCCCTTGCCGCAGTTGGCGGTTTCGGTGCCCGGGCCGCCGATGCTGATGTTGGCCACCT
>DATITT010000535.1:0-2952 GCA_035467435.1 Arthrobacter sp.
TCCGAAAAGAGCCGGACGGCGCCGTACCTGGCCGCGGTGCTCGGCGACTGATGGCTCTTCGGGTGCTCCGGGAGATTCCCGGAGGCGGAGACACCCCCGGGAAGTAACGACTTGATAACAGCGCCGGTGTGAATTAGCCTAGTGGTCATGCCCGGACACCGGGCATGAATGCCCGGTGCTGCCACCACCACATACTGCCCGACCGGTAGCCACCGCAACGACCTCTATTGTCAGGGGCGGGCAGTAGTGCGTTAACGTCCGGGGACGGACCGAGCACCGGTGGCCCTCAGGAGCATCTACCCCATGAAGAAATCCACGTACAGCACTGTCGCGCGCCGCGGCGCCACCCTTGCCGCCGTCACGATCGCCGGCGTCGCACTGTCCGCCTCGGCTGCCAACGCAGCCGTCCCCAGCGCCACGTCCAGTACCGTCTGGGATTCCCTGGCCCAGTGCGAAAGCAGCGGCAACTGGGGCATCAACACCGGCAACGGCTACGCAGGCGGGCTGCAGTTCAGCCCCAGCACCTGGGCCGCCTATGGCGGTACCGGCTCTGCGGCCAGCGCCAGCCGTGAGCAGCAGATCGCCGTAGCCGAGCGGGTTCAGGCCGGCCAGGGCTGGGGCGCATGGCCGTCCTGCTCCGCGAAGCTGGGCCTGAGCGGCGGGGCAGTTGCTCCGCAGAGCGTGCCCGTTCAGCAGGCGCCCGCTGCCGTTCCCGCACCGGCCAAGGCCGTGGCACCGAAGGCCGCCGCACCCAAGGCCGTGGCACCGAAGGCCGCCGCACCGAAGGCCGCCGCCCCCAAGGCAGCTGCCCCCGCAGCCGCCCCGGCAGCGCGCCACCTGGCGGAAGTCCCCCTGAGCGGCGAAAGCTACACGATCCAGAGCGGCGACACCTTGAGCAAGATCGCCGATAAGCTCAACATCGCCGGCGGCTGGCAGCTGCTGGCCGATGCCAACGCGTCCACCATCAGCGATCCTGATGTGGTCTTCCCGGGCCAGGTACTCCAGCTGCCTGCCTAATCTGCGCTCGGCCGGCTCTTGGCCGGTTCTGGCAGTAAAGCTTAAACCACGACGCCGGAGCGTTCCCCCAGGGGAGCCTCCGGCGTCGTGCTGTCTTCTTTTCTAAGTGTCGTGCTGTCTTCATTTCTAAGTTCTGCCTGGGATGCGGCTGCCGCGGTGTTGCGTGCGCTCTAACCGCCGGGCCTCGGCAGGCCTAGGCGGTCCGCGGAATCTCGCGGACGATCCGCACTTTCCACGCGGTATCGTCGCTGGTGTCCAGCACGGCCACAGTGCCCATGGCGAGGTGCAGCGCCACCCTCTTCGCCGCGAGCAGCTCGAGGTACAGGTTCTCGTTCATGCGGGCCGGTGCGTCGATGACGTACTTCACGGCGTCGCGCACTTTGCGGTAGTTGTCGCTTTTTTCGCGGTTGAGGTGGAGTTCCAGCATCCGTTGCTGGCGGATCTTCGGCTCGTGCCGGTTCAGCCAGGACACCGCGGCGTGGACCGCCACCACCAGGGTCAGCGAGACAACGTGGATCTCCCAGCCGCTGGAGAGCAGGAACAGGGGAAGATTGCCGATCGCCACCACCGCGATGAACAGCCGGAGCGCCAGCAGACGCCGCATGGTCAGCGCCACGGCGGCCAGTGCTGCCCGGAAACCGTTCTGCTCCGTGCGGGCAGCCGCCGGATCGATCGTGAACTCCTCCAGGACCAGGATGCCGTTCGCGTCGGGACTCAGCATTTGACCGTATTTGGGCAGAGGCCGGGGCGCAGGCAGCGCCGCAGGTGCAAGGACTGGATTATTCGACATGGGCGCGTGTCTTCCGTGCAGCAGGGCTGGTTTGTGCTAGTTTACGCGCCGACGTTGCTGGCTGTCGTCCTATTCCAAAATGTGAACACGCTCACCCGCAGCCGCCCGCAATTGGTGCATTGGCTTCTTGGCCTCAAACTGGAGAGATGCAGACTTTTCTCCCGTTCCCCGATTTCCAGCAGAGCGCCGCGGTTTTGGACCGCGCACGGCTCGGCAAGCAGCGCGTTGAAGCGCTGCAGACCCTGCGTGCGCTGGTGATTCCGGAGTACGGCTGGCAGTCGCACCCGGCCATCCGGATGTGGATGGGGTACGTTCCCGCACTGACCCTCTACGGCCTGACCATGGTCGACGAGTGGACGGCCCGCGGCGGCGCGGACACCACGCGCGAAAAGATCATGGAATTCGCGCCCCAGGCCGCGCACCCCGACTACGCCGCGAAGATCCCCATGCCGCCGTGGCTCGGGGCCCCCGAACTGCACCTGAGCCACCGCTCCCGGCTGATCGCCAAGGACCCGCGGTTCTACACGGAGCTTTTCCCGGATACCGAGCCGGACCTGGAATACGTCTGGCCCGAGCCCAAGCTTGAGCTGGTGCCGGAGGATCCCTCGGGCGACCGCATGTGGGTCCTCCGCCTGCCGCTCGATGACACCGCGCCGGAAAAGCTGGACACCGTCAGCCTGCCCCTCGTGGGCAAGGCGAAGGCCGCCGCCGCGGGCGACGACGACTACCAGTTCGTGTACGCCGATTCCGGTGCCCGCCGCCCCGCGAAGCAGCGCAAGCTCCCGCCGAAGCAGCTCGTGAAGAAGCCGACGCGCAAACGCCAGCATCAGGAAGAAGCGTTCAACACGCTTCCCGGCAACTCGATCGTCGCCGTCCCGTTCGACGGCGGTGCGTCCTTCGCCGTGGGCAAGGTCCTGGGCCGTCCGATCACCGTGGAGGGCCGCTTCGCGCGCAACTTCAAGGTCGACGAGATCCTGAAGCGCTCGGACTTTGACTACCCGGCACTGCTGCAGGATCCGCGGGTCTTCTTCCCGATCCCGGCACGCTAAACCCTGGCGTTCGAGGCCGGCCGGCCCGGGCGCGGCGAGGGCAGCTGACGCAGGTTCGAGCTCAGCCTAGTTGCAGGTGTAGGTCTTCTGGATCGC
>DATITT010000536.1:0-3787 GCA_035467435.1 Arthrobacter sp.
GCCGTTGCGGTGGACCAGTTCGCCAAGGTACCGCGGTCCCGCCCAGTTGCTGAGATAGTCCACAGCGTAGGAGCCGTAGGTCATGCGGTCGTCGGTGCTGAAACCGTAGCCGTCGCCCGGGAAGCCGGGCCGGTTGTACTCGACCCAGAGGAACAGGGGGCTGGCGACGGCACGGACGGCCAGCACCAGCAGGATGAACGGGAAGCACACGGCGAGCAGGACCTGCATCACCCGGGGTGTTACCGGCTTGGCGTTCAAGGCGTGCTCACGTTCGGCGTTCCGGCGCTGCACTTCCTCCTCCGGGGGCCGGACCTGCAGGGCGGAGGTGGGCAGCGGCTCGCTGAAGGGGGTGCTGTTGTCCTCGGGTGCCGGTTCGACGGCGGCTTCCGCCGCCTTGCGGTCGGCGCGCGAGAGGGGCTCCGGCGTGCCGCCGGCAGCCGGTGCGGCCGTCGGGTCGGGGGTGGCGGCAACATGCTGCTCCGCGGGCTTCGGCTTCATCCAGTCAAACGCGGGCTCGTCAGCGTCATCGGCCGGATCCGGCTGCGGATCCCGTCGGTTCGGAGGGGTGGGACTTGAGTCGGTCACTGCAGCTTCGCTTCCGTAGGTGTCCGCGGCCGCCGGCCGGGGCCCGGCGACGCTACATATCTGCCTCCGAGCCTACCGCCAGAGCCTCGGAGTGGACGAGATGCCACACCCCCCGAGGGACGGGGAATCAGGACGGGGAATCAGGACGGTGAATCAGGACGGTGATTCAGGCGGCAGTTTCGGTGCGCCCGGCCGCCGGCGTTCCGGTCAGCGCTTGGCGTACTGCGCCCAGGGGATGTTCCAGTCGCCAAAGCCTTCGAGCGGTTCCACGGCCGGGGCTCCGGTGTTGAGGGTCTGGACGAGGTCGCCGGTTTTCATGTTGTTGAAGAACCAGGCGGCGTCCGCCGGGAGCAGCCCCACGCAGCCGTGCGAGACGTTGGACTTGCCCACGGCACGCCAGGCTGATTCGAGCGCCTGGTGGACGTACACGCCGGAGCTGGTGAGGCGGTTGGCGTACTCCACCGTCAGCGGCGGATAGTAGCCCTTGTCGCCGGGCTTTAGTCCGATGCTGCCGGCGTTGAAATCGGAGTGGCGTTCCTGCTCCATGATGACGGCGAAGCCGGTTGGGGAGAGCCAGTCAGGGTCCCCCAGAGTGACCGGGGCGGTCTTGACCAATTCGCCGTCGAAGTACACGTTCATGGTCTTGGTGATGTCATCAACGACCGCGAGGCGCTGCGGCCCGACTTTGAAGGAGACCTTGGTGTCGGAGTTGCCGATCATCTTGTTGCCGAAGTCGACGCCGAAGAGTTTCAGGTCCACGGTGATCTCGCTGTTGGAAGCCCAGAACGCTTCGGGGCGGATCCGGACGCGGCGGTCCGAATACCAGCGCCACGCCACGGCCTGGCCGGAGGAGGCCGTGACGGTGACGGCCTTCTCCATGGCGTCCTTGTCCAGCACAGGCTCGCTGAAGACGATTTCGATGGGCTGCCCGGCGCCGACCGTGGTGCCGTTGTGCGGATACACGGCGGCGTCCGCCTCGTTGGCGGTGGCCACGGTGGCGAAGGTCTGGGACTTCTTCGTCTCGCGTCCGGCCTGGTCGACGATGGTGAAGCTGTAGGTGTACTTCGTGTCGAAGTCCAGGGGATCCCCGGCGGTCCAGGTGGAGCCGTCCGGGCTCGTGGTTCCCGGCACGGGGTCGCCTCCGGCGGCCGGGACCAGCACGACGTCCTTCACGATGCCGTTGACGGCCTTGACTGAGGGGGCGGCGGCGGGGTTGACGCCCTTGGCGCCGTCGGTCGGGGTCACGCCGAGCTCAACGGGCTTGGCGACGGGGGCGGCGAGGCCGGACACGTTCCGCATCGGGGACGAGGCCTCGGAGGGCATCTCGGCATGGGCCCAGCCCGGTGACGTGGCGACGCCGATGCCGCCGGCCCCGACAACCGCGCAGATGCCAAGGACGGCCAGCATTTTCCCGGTGTTGCGTGGACGGTGTCCCGGCTGCCGGCGTCGACGCCCGTTGTCTTCAGTCATGGTCACTTCCTGTGTTCCCCCACTGCTTTTGCCGACAAACCCACCTGTGGGCTCACGAACTCCCTATGCCAGCATAAGCGAAGCGTCACGTCGCACCGGACCCGGCTGCCCCACGATCAGGTCACAAAAGGCGCCCCGGACCGTGGTCCGGGGCGCCTTTATCGCGGGACTCGCGGGAACAGCGGCGGCCTGGAATGCTGCCCCCGCCGGTTCCTAGTAGCGGTAGTGGTCCGGCTTGTACGGGCCGGAAACCTCCAGGTCCAGGTACTCGGCCTGTTCCTTGGACAGCTCGGTCAGTTCGACGCCGAGGGCGTCCAGGTGCAGCCGGGCAACCTTCTCGTCCAGGATCTTCGGCAGCACGTAGACCTGCTTGTCGTACTCCCGTTCCCCTTCCGGCTGGTCACGCTTGGTGAAGAGCTCAATCTGCGCGATCGTTTGGTTGGCGAAGGAGTTGCTCATTACGAAGGACGGGTGTCCGGTGGCGTTGCCGAGGTTCAGCAGTCGGCCCTCGGACAGCACGATTATGGAGCGGCTGCCCTCTCCCGTCGCGGGGTCTTCCGCGAAGACCCACTCGTGCACCTGCGGCTTGATTTCCACCTTCTTGATGCCGGGGATCCGGGCCAGCCCGGCCATGTCGAGCTCGTTGTCGAAGTGGCCGATGTTGCCCACGATCGCCTTGTCACGCATCCCGGCCATGTGCTCGGCCATGATGACGTCCTTGTTGCCGGTCGTGGTGATGAAGATGTGGCCCTCGCTGAGGACGGATTCCAGCTTCGCGACCTGGTACCCGTCCATTGCTGCCTGGAGGGCGCAGATGGGATCGATTTCGGTGACGATAACGCGTGAGCCCTGGCCGCGGAAGGCCTCCGCTGCGCCCTTGCCGACGTCGCCGTAACCGCAGACGACGGCGACCTTGCCGCCCATCAGGACGTCCGTGGCGCGGTTGATGCCGTCCGGCAGGGAGTGACGGATGCCGTACTTGTTGTCGAACTTGCTCTTGGTGACGGAATCGTTGACGTTGATCGCCGGGAACAGCAGCTTTCCCTGCTCCGCGAGCTGGTAGAGGCGGTGCACGCCGGTGGTGGTTTCCTCGGTGACGCCCAGCAGGCGGGAGCCGATCCGGGTCCACTTCTGCGGATCCGCCTGCAGCGAGGCGCGCAGCACCTCAAGGAAGACCCGTCCCTCCTCGGACTCGTCGTCGGCGGTGGCCGGGACTGCACCGAGCGCTTCGAAGTCGGCGCCCTTGTGGACCAGCATGGTGGCGTCGCCGCCATCGTCGAGGATCATGTTCGGGCCGAGGTCCGGGTTGCTGTCCGCGCCGGGCCAGGTCAGGATCTGCTCCGCGGTCCACCAGTATTCCTCCAGCGTCTCGCCCTTCCAGGCGAACACGGGAACACCCTGCGGGTTGTCGACCGTTCCACCGCCGACCACCACGGCGGCGGCCGCTTCGTCCTGGGTGGAGAAGATGTTGCAGGAGGCCCAGCGGACCTCTGCGCCGAGGGCCGTGAGCGTCTCGATCAGCACGGCGGTCTGCACCGTCATGTGCAGGGACCCGGCGATCCGTGCACCCTTGAGCGGCTGGCTGGCGCCAAACTCCTCGCGCAGGGACATCAGGCCGGGCATTTCGTGCTCGGCGAGGCGGATCTGGTGGCGGCCCGCCTCGGCCAGGGAGATGTCCGCAATCTTGTAATCGAGAGTCATATGAATCCTTTGCTGTGGCCGGCGGGCAGGT
>DATITT010000537.1:0-12163 GCA_035467435.1 Arthrobacter sp.
AGCTCAAGGCCCTCGTCGAACAGCACAGCGCAGCGCGCATAGTGGAAATCGACGTCGAAAAGCTGCTCGGCGGGAACTCCGAGGCCTACCTGGGCGACATCGTCCGGGACGTCGTGGAGTCCCTGCACAGCGCCGACGTCATCCTCCACACCAGCCGGCTGCTCATCAAGGCGGACGACGCCGCCGAGAGCCTGCGGATTGCCCGCACGGTGTCCGCCGCCGTCGTCGCAGTGGTAAACCGGACCCTGAAGACGTTCCCGCCGCGCTTTGTTATCGCCAAGGGCGGCATCACCTCCTCGGACGTGGCCGCCCACGGCCTGGAAATCCGCCACGCGATCGTCCGCGGACCCATGCTGCCGGGCATCGTCAGCCTGTGGGAGCCGGTGGACGGACCCGCGAAGGGCATCCCGTACATCGTATTCGCCGGCAACGTGGGCGATGACGAGTCCCTGGCCCAGGTCACCCGCAAGCTCAGCAGCACTTTCTGACCTTCCCCAAACCCTCATTTTCAACGGAGAAAACCATGAACTACAAAGTCACCGTCCTCGGCCTGGGCGCCATGGGACTGCCCATGGCCACCCGGCTGGCAAGCCAGCTGACCGTCCACGGCTTCGATATCGCCGAGCCCCGGCTGCGGCTCGCCGAGGCCGCGGGGGTCCGCACGTTCGCCTCCGCCCGTGAAGCGGCCGAGGGCGCCGACGCCCTGCTGCTGGCCGTGCGCAACGGCGAGCAGCTGGACGACGTCCTCTTCGGCGAGCACGGCGTCGCCCCGGTGCTGAAGCCGGGCGCCGTCGTGATCCTCGGCAGCACCGTGGGCACCGAAGCCATTCCCGCCACCGTCGCCCGGCTCGCGGAATTTGGCGTCGCCCTCGTTGACGCCCCCCTCTCCGGCGGACCGAAGCGCGCCGGCGAAGGAGACCTGCTGATCGTCGTCGGCGCCGAACCGCAGGCGCTGGAAGCGGCCCGCCCGGTCCTGGAACTGCTGGCCTCCACCCTGACCGTCGTGGGGGACAAACCCGGCGACGGACAGGCCCTCAAGACCGTCAACCAGCTGCTCTGCGGGATCCACATCGCCGCGGCAGCCGAGGCGATGGCCCTGGCCGACGCCCTCGGCCTGGACCAGGGCAAGACCCTCGCCGCCCTGGAAGCCGGCGCCGCCGGGTCCTTCATGCTGTCCAACCGCGGCCCCCGCATCCTCGAGGCCTACACGGAAAACGGCGCGGAGGTCCTCAGCCGCCTGGACATTTTCGTCAAGGACATGGGCATCGTCGGCAAAGCCACCCGCGCCGCCGGCCTCGCCGCGCCGGTGGCCGCCGCCGCCGAGCAGCTCTACCTCCTCGGCCAGGCCCAGGGCCTCGCCGCCGCCGACGATTCCGCCGTGATCAAGGTCGTCGCGCCCACGAAGCGCACCGCCTAGTTCCTCCGCAGCACCTCCGGATTCCCCCAGCCCGACGACGGCGGTTCCCCCCCTCCGCCGTCGTCGTACCAACCCTCCGGCCCCTTTCCGGGACCGGCCCGTCAAAGGAGACACCCGATGAGCGCTCTCGCTCTCCTGGCCATCGCCGCAGCAGGCGTTGCCCTGCTGCTCGTGGCCGTCATCAAATTCAAGATTCCGGCCTTCCTGGCGCTGCTGGTTGTCAGCGTCGCCGTGGCCCTGGTGGCGGGAATCCCGCTGCCGGACATCGTCAAGACCGTCACCGAAGGCATGGGCGGCACCCTGGGCTCCGTCGCCATCCTCGTCGGCCTCGGCGCCATGCTCGGAAAGATGATTGAGGTATCCGGCGGCGCCCAGGCGCTGGCTGGAAAGTTCACCCAGATACTGGGACCCCGACGCGTCATCGCCGCCCTGACCTCCGCGGCCTTCCTGCTCGCCATCCCCGTCTTCTTCGACGTCGGATTCATCATCCTGATCCCGATCATCTACGGCTTCTCCAAGGCCGCCGGGGTCAACCCGGTCAAGATCGGCCTGCCGGTCGGCGCGATCATGCTGGCGATCCACGTGGTTGTGCCGCCGCACCCGGGCGTTGTGGGCGGTGCCGGCATCCTTAAGGCGGACATCGGCTGGACCACCATCATCGGTCTCCTGATCTGCATCCCGGTGGGTGTGCTCGGCTACTTCGTTGCCAAGCGGCTCAACCGCCGCGAGTACGTGATGCTGCCCGGCACCGCGGAGCAGTTCCGCCTCTTCGGCACCGGCAGATCAGAGGTCGAGCAGGACACGGCGCCGGGCGGCGGCGTTGCTGTCAAGACCGCGGCGAAGACCGCTCCCAGCCCGGCCATGATCATCACCCTGATTGTGCTGCCGATCCTGATGATCATGGTGGGAACCGTCGGCGCCGTGGTGCTGCCCAAGGGCAGCCAGGCCGCCGACATTGCGGCCTTCGTGGGATCACCCCTGATGGCCCTCCTGACCGCGCTCGGCCTGGCATACTACTTCCTCGGGATCCGCCGCGGCTGGTCCTCGCAGCACACCGGTGAGGTCATGGACTCCGCCCTCGCCCCGACCGCCATCGTGATCCTGGTGACCGGCGCCGGCGGCGTCTTCGGAAAAGTCCTCACCGTCTCGGGCATCGGCACGGCACTCGCCGAGGGGCTCCAGAGTGTGGGGCTCCCGCTGATCCTGATGGCGTTCGTCCTGGCCGCGGTGCTCCGCGCCTCCCAGGGTTCGGCCACCGTGGCCATCATCACCACCGCGGGCCTGTTGGCGACCTCCGTTGCCGACGGCGGGTACTCGCCGGTGCAGACCGCACTGATCCTGGTGGCCATCGGCTTCGGCGCCTTCGGCCTCAGCCACATCAATGACTCCGGATTCTGGATCGTCACCCGGTACCTGGGGTTGTCGGTTGCCGATGGACTGCGCACCTGGACGGTCCTCACGACCATCCTCGGTGTGGCGGGCTTCGCGCTGACGTTCCTCGTCTGGACCCTGGTGGGAGGCCTGGGCGTCTGATGCGCGTCCGTCTCGACCAGCTGGTGGTTTCAGCCCTCCAGCAGGGATCGGCCGTCCCGGCCTTCACCTGCTACGACTTCACCACGGCGCTCGCCGTGGTGGGGGCGGCGGAGGCGGCCGGCCGCGGCGCCATCCTGCTGGTCTCGCCCAGCACGGCGGCCACACGGAACGGCCTCCGGCTGATCGCGGCGCTGCGCGGCCTGGCCGACGGCGCCGGCGTTCCGGTCGCGGTGCAACTCGACCACGCCTCGAACCTCCGCGTGATTGCCGACGCCGTTGGCGCCGGGGCGGACTCCGTCCTGGTGGACGGATCGTCGCTGGACTACGAGGACAACATCGCCCTGGTCCGGGCAGCGGGCGCCGTCCTGGATGTGCTGGCGTCGGGTGGCTCCGGCGCCGGTCCGGACGTCGTGATCGAAGCCGAACTCGGCGGCCTGGCCGGCGACGAGGACAGGGCTTTTGGATCCGGCGCCACGGGCAACGCCCCGGAGGCCGGGACGGCCGGGCTCACCGACTCCGCCCAGGTGGAGGACTTCGTGGCACGGACCGGTGCCCAGTTGCTGGCTGTTGCCGTGGGCAACGTCCACGGCAGGTACAAGGGGGAGCCGGAGCTGCGCTGGGACGTGCTGCAGGACATTGCGGTGCGGACCCGTGTTCCCCTGGTGCTGCACGGGGCCTCCGGAATCCCTGCCGCCGAGCTTGCGAAGGCCGCCGCCATGAACGTGGGCAAGGTCAACTTCAACACTGAGCTGCGTACCGGCGTTCTTGAAACCCTTGAGGCGCGCACGGCGGCGCACCGGACGGACGGGGAGAACCTTCAGGGGTTGCTGGCCGACTGGGACGCCTCGGCCGGGACTTTCGCGGCCGCGGCCCTGGCGACGCTCTCGCGGTAGTTCCCGGCAGGCAGGAAAGCGGGGGAAGCCAGGATCGGACCATGATCCAGGCCTCCCCCGTTGTGCGCTGCGGGTCCATGCTCCTGGCCTCGACCGGGACTGACGGCACTGGCCGCCGGCCCGGACAAGGCCGACAATGGGGGCAAACACAGCAGCGTTGACGCCGGCTAGCCCGGGCGGGCGCGTCGGCAGGTCCCGAGGGGGCTCCATGGTTCCACGGCAGCGCGCAGGGGGAGGCCAAACCCTGCGGCCGGACCGCGACCTGGTGATCGATCTCGCCAGGTTCTTCTGCCTTGCGCTCGTGGTGGTGGCGCACACCATGATGGTCAGTCCCGTGCTGAACCCGGACGGCACCGTCACCTCTGACAACACCCTCGGCAACCAGCACTGGTTCGAGCCGGTGGTCTGGGTCCTGCAGGTCATGCCGCTTTTCTTCGTGGCCGGAGGCATTACCGGCCTGCAGTCCTGGCGCCGCCTCCATGCCCGGGGCGGCAGCGCCTTCGACTTCATGCAGGCGCGGATGCTGCGGCTCCTCCGCCCCGCCGCTGTGCTGCTCGCGCTCATGTTTGCCGGGCTCTGGGCGGCGCGGCTGTCCGGGGTGGATCCGCAGGTCATCCAGCTGCTGGCCTCCGGAGCGGGCATGCCGCTGTGGTTCCTGGCCGCCTACCTCGCGGCGCAGCTGAATCTTCCCCTGCTGGCGCGCCTGCATGCCCGGGCGCCCTGGCTGACCCTGGCGGTTCTCACTTCGCTGGTGGTGACGGTGGACTGCCTGCGGGGGACCCTACCGCCCCTGGCGTACCTGAACATGGTCTTCCTGTGGTGCGCCGTGCAGCAGCTCGGGTTCTTCCTCGCGGACGGCGGACCGGTGACCCTGGGGCGTCCCGCGCTGGCGGGCTTAATCCTGGGCAGCAACCTTGTCCTGGGCCTGCTCGTGTGGCTGGGACTGTACTCGGGGAACATGCTGGTGAATCTCAACCCGCCCAATCTGACTCTGTTGCTGCTGGGGGTCTCGCAGGCCGCGGCCCTGCAGCTCTTCCGGCCCGTGCTGGCGGAACTGGCGTCCCTCGCATGGGTGCGGCAGTTCCTCCTAATCGCCGGACGGTGGTCGATGACCGTCTACCTCTGGCATCTGCCCCTGCTCGCTGCCATGTCAGGACTCCTGCTCTTGACCGACTTTCCGCAGCCTGCGGGGGGAACCGCGGCGTGGTGGTGGGGACGTCCGCTCGTGCTGCTGGCCTTGATCGGCCTGCTGCTGCCCGTACTGGCGCTCTTCGGCCGGCTCGAAGAACGTCCGACGGCGCCCGCCACCGCCCGGTCCCGCCCGGCGGCCGCCGTGGTGACGGCCGCCGTCGTCGTCTATGTTCCGGTAGCCGACGCCGCGCTGAACGGACTCACGCTGGGACTGCTCGGCGGGGGAACGGCGTGCTTTGCGCTCGCCGTGATGCTGCTGGGGCGGTTCCCGGCCCGGTTCGTGGCCGAGGACGGCCGCGGCGGATCAGGCCCGCCATTGCCACGCCCGCCTTTAAGTGCCAATGTCGAACCATGACGGAGAACTCGGCAACCACTGAAGACACGTTCAGCCCGAACGTAGCCACCACCCGGAACGATGAGCTGCACCGCTACGAGCTCCACGTCGGCGAAAGACTCGCCGTCCAGATCCGCTTCATCGACGAGCCCGGCCATATCGACTTCATCCACACCGATACAGCGGAGCAATTCCAGGGCCAGGGGCTCGCCAAGGTGCTGGCCCACTTCGCGCTGGACGATGTGGTGGCGGCCGGCAAAAGGATCATCCCGAATTGCCCGTTCATGTACCGTTACCTGCGCCGGCACGACTCCTACAACCAGTACATCGACTGGCCGGAGCAGCCTCCGGCCGGAGCCTGAAACCCGGACCGGCAGCGGGCCTGGACGATGGGGACCGCTTGTGACCCGCGCTGCAACCAAATAAAGTTGTCAGCAGAGTTATGCAGTCGGCTCTTGGACGTGTCCCTTTGGAGAACCCCGTGAACCATAAGCTGCGTGTACTTGTCCGTGTGGATGCCGATCCCGGACTCGTGACCCTCGAAATCACCGGCTGCCTTACCCAGTCAGATTTTTCCTCGCTTTTGCACATCACACGGCGGGCGGGACGCCTCGGCGCAGGGACCGATGTCCTTGTCGACCTTCACGGTGCGTCCCATCTGGACCCGGAGATCCTCCTGCAGCTGCGGTCCATCGCTGACGCCAGCGTGGCTGCAGCCGGGGCCGGCACCGGGGCCCTGGCCGGGACTGCTGCCGGCCAACAGCCCTTCCGCGTCACGCTGGCGGAACCCGCGGACCTGCCGATCTGCCTGGTGCACGTGGGTCCGGAAGGTGAGGTCCTCGCCGGCCTCGAGGGGTCCAGCGGCCCGGTTCCCGCCCCGCTCAGCACCATCAACGGACTGGAGCTCGCCGAATACTTCGAGGGGACCCTTGACCCTGCCTCCACCGTCCGGGCCCTGTCCGACGCGGCCCTGGGCCAGCTGGCGGATGCCCTGTACCGGCACCTCGACACCAGCAGCCCGTCCTTCGGCGCGCACACCTGGTACGAGCTGGCCACCGAAGAACTGCAGAACCGCCACCTGGGCGGCGCGGGCGATCCCGCGGAAAATGGGCTGGCCCAGGCCCAGGCCCAGGGCCAGGCCCAGGGCCTGGCCTGAGGCAAGGCCCGCCGGGCTAAGCTGGCGGCATGACTGAACAAGCCGCGACGCCGGCTGGAACCACGGCCCTGGTCACCGGAGCCACCGCCGGGATCGGCGCGGAATTCGCCCGCCAGCTCGCCGGGCAGGGCCACGATGTGGTCCTCGTGGCCCGCGACACCGCCCGGCTGCAGGCCAGGGCGCAGGAACTGGAGAGCCACTACGGCGTGCGCGCCGAGGTCCTCGCCGCCGATCTCGCCGACGACGCCGGAGTGGCAGCCGTCGTCGCCCGGCTCACCGATCCGGCGCGTCCGGTGGACATCCTGGTCAACAACGCCGGGATGGGCCTGCTGCACTCCTTCGAGGTAAACGACATCGCGGAGGAAGCCAGGCACCTCAAGCTGCTCGTCGAGACCCCCATGCGGTTGACGCATGCCGCCCTGCAGGGCATGCTCGGCCGGCGCTCCGGCAGGATCATCAACGTTGCCAGCGTGGCTGCGTTCCTTCCCCGGGGAAGCTACTCGGCGGCGAAGGCGTGGCTTGTCAGCTTCTCCCGCTCGGCCAACCTCGCCTATTCCAAACGGGGCGTGAACGTGACCGCGGTCTGCCCCGGTCTCACCCACACCGAATTCCACGACCGGATGGGCATGGACAAGTCGGTGGCGCCGCGCTGGCTGTGGCTGCAGGCCGAGCGCGTCGTGCGTGAAGGCCTCACCGACAACGCAAAGGGCAAGGCCGTGTCCATCCCGACCAAGCGCCACAAGGTGCTGATCGCGGCCGCCCGCGTCCTCCCGGACCGGCTCGTGGCCGGGCCACCCCGCCGCGCCAAATAACCGGGCGGCGGTGGCGCGCCGATGGCTGGCGCCCTGCCGGGGGCGGACGGGACTAAGACTAAGACGCCGAATGCCACCGGACACGCCTAAGGCCTGCCCTGCGTGCTTCCCCCAATGGGTAATCACGCACGGCAGGCCTCAATGGGCGGGACTTCGCTACAGAATCCGGAGTGGCCGGCTGGGCTCAGGATGAACCCGGCCGGGCTGCCAGAGGGGCAAGCTTAGGTTCCGGCCGGAACCCTTTCGGTGTCGCGGGCCGCCGTCGAACCGGCAAGGGAATCTGCCGGAGCCGAAGTAAACGGCATGTCCATCTCCACCAGGTCGATCAGCGGGTTCTCGTCCTGGTTCGCGACGAGTTCCCTGGCCTCGGCCTGGGTGCCCACGCTGGGCATGGAGCCCGGCAGCGGTCGGTTGGCCGATTCCTTGAGGAAGAAGATCGCAACGGCGCCGATCGCCGAGGTGGCCATCAGGTAGTAGGCCGGCATCATGTCATCGCCGGTGGCGCCGATGAGGGCGGCAACGAAGAAGGGCGTGGTGCCGCCGAAGATGGCCACGGAGAAGTTATACGCGATGCCCATGGCGCCGTAACGGCTCGCCGTCGGGAACTGCGCCGGCAGGGCCGACGCCAGGTTGGCCACGTAGAAGGTCACCGGGAAGGCGATCATGCCCAGGCCCAGGAGGGTGGACCAGATTTCTCCGACGCCGATCAGCATAAACGCCGGGGCAGCCAGGACCACGGTGCTGAGCGCGCCGATCCAGAGCACGGGGCGGCGTCCGATCCTGTCGGACAGCTTGCCGGTCAGCGGAATACACAGGCTCATGATGACCAGCACGGGGATGGTCAGCAGGGTGCCGTGCACGGGATCGTAGCCCTTGGACTCGGTGAGGTACGTCGGCATGTAGGACGTCAGGGCGTAGCCTGCGGTGTTCGCGGCGGCCACCAGGATCATGGCGACAATAAGTGAACGCCAGTAGGCCTTGACGATGCCCACGGGTCCCTTGGAGGCGGCGGCGTCGGAGGACACGGCATTCTTCGCGTTTTCCTCCTGGGCGTCCAGGGTGGCCTGGAACTGGGGGGATTCCTCGATCCTGGTACGGAAGTAGACCGCGATCAGGCCCAGCGGGCCGGCAATGAGGAACGGAATCCGCCAGCCCCACTCCTCCATGGCGCTCTGGCCCAGGGTCAGCTGCAGCACGGAGACGAGGGCGGCGCCGATGGCGAAGCCGAGATAGCTGCCCATGTCCAGGAAGCTGGCGAAGAAGCCGCGGCGCTTGTCCGGGGAGTATTCGCTCACGAAGGTCGTGGCACCGGCGTACTCGCCGCCGGTGGAGAAGCCCTGGACGACCTTGAGCAGCACCAGCAGGGCCGCAGCCCACATGCCGATCTGCGCGTAGCCGGGCAGCAGGCCGACGGCGAACGTACTCGCAGCCATCAGCATCAGGGTCCAGGCGAGGACCTTCTGGCGGCCCACCTTGTCGCCGAGCCAGCCGAAGATGACGCCGCCCAGCGGGCGGGCTATGAAGGTGGCGGCGAAGGTGCCCAGCAGGAACAGGGTCTGCACGGACTTGTCCGCTTCAGGCAGGAACACCGGTCCCATGGTGGTAATCAGGTAGCCGAACACGCCGACGTCGTACCATTCCATGGTGTTACCCACGATGGTGCCGCCGAGGGCCTTCTTAAGCATCGGCTTGTTGACGACGTTCACGTCGGACTCTTTGAGTCGGCGGCGCGTCCGCAGCTTTGGTTTCTTCGCACCGCTGGGTGCAACTGGGTAGCTTCCGCCGGCGTTCATCACGCCTGCTGAAGAGTCGGTAGTGCTTAGGTCTTGGGGCATTTGGGCCGCTCCTAGGGAGGTCATTTGCTTGCGACTTGTAGCTGCCCCGCTCTGGGCAGGCCTTCAATTTTACGCGAATTTCCATGGTGTTTCCGAGTTTGGTGCCGTATCATCCGGTATTTCGACCCCAAACGGGGCCTTGGCAGCGGGTTTTCTTTCCGCGGTTTCACCGCGCCATTGCGCGGAAACCCGGGTTTCCACCGGCGGCCGCGGAAACTTTTTCCCCACAGGGCACCCAGCAGGCGGAAATCCGGGGCAAATCGCGCCAGCGGGGCAGGCCCGGTTCGCCCGCCGGACGGCTCCGCCGCACCGTGAAAAAGGGGGTACCCAAGGGATCCGGAAAGCGCTTAAGGTTGACATCAGCGCAGTGCTGACCACGAGCCACACAAGGAGAACAGCCCATGACTGGCAAAGAGACCAAGAAGAGCGGCAGCAGCGGGTCCAAGGGGGACGACAAGCCCCAGGACAAGCAGGCGGAGGCGAAAGGCATCAAGTCGGGCCTCACCGATGCCCAGAGGGAGATGCTCGCGAGCAAGTCGCGGGGCGGCGCTGCCTCACAGAGTGTCGGCCACAGCCACAAGCCCACGCACGCCAGCGGCAAGCAGGGCCCGGCGGAGAAGAAAGTCCGCTGGTAGCCCTACAGACATCACACGCCGGCCGACCTAGGATGGTTGGACACTTCATTTCACAGCTTATTCGACGACGTAACTCGACAGCGGAAGGAAGAGCAATGGCGGAACACCAGTCCGGAGACGAGATCGATCCTGAGGTTGCCAGTCATCTAGCGGAGTCCATTGACGAGGCGCCCGGGCCGGAAACGAAACGCCCGGCCCCGCCCACCGCAGCCGAGGGTAAGCAGTGGCCGGACGGGAGCGGCAAACACCGCCACCCCAAGGAGCACGACGTCCAGCATGGCAGGCTGGGGCACGAGGCCGCGGCGAACGCGGTTCACCGGATCACCCCGCCGGACACCCCGCACTCCTCCTGAACCAACACCGGCGCCCTGCGCCGGCCAGCGGCATGGAGCCCGGGACAGCCTGCAACGGCCGCCCGGGCTTTCCACTGCCTTCCCACTGCCTTCAGTCCGGTTCCATCACCACGTCCGCCGGGCTCTTATCCAGCCGCCAGCCGCGCCACACCGGGTGCCGGAGCTTGCCGCTGCCGGTCCATTCCCCGTAGGTGACCTCCCCAACGAGCCTGGCGCTCACCCAGTGCGCATCCGAGGCGTCGGCCGCCGGCACCTCCTCGAACGGAGAGGTCTTCCGGGGCAGGGCATCGAGCTGCTCCCGCAGTTCCTTGAGCTCCCGGGCGCTGAACCCGGTGCCGACCCGCCCGACGTAGCGCAGTTTGGCGCCGGCCGGGATCCCCAGCAGGAGTGAGCCGACGGACTGCCCGCGCTCGCCTTTGCCCGGCCTCCAGCCGCCGACCACCACCTCCTGGGTGCGTTCGAATTTGAGCTTGAGCCAGGACCTGCTGCGCTGCCCGACGTAGCGGCCGTCCGTGCGCTTGGCCATCACGCCCTCCAGCCCCAGCTCCTCGGCGCTTTCCAGGATGTGCCGGACATCGCCGTCGATCAGCTGGGAGAGCTCCACCGGACAGCCGGACGTGGTGAAGAACCCTTCCAGCCGGGTCCTGCGCTCACGCAGCGGAAGGCGGCGCAGGTCCGTGCCATTCTCGGACAGGAGGTCGAACAGCATCAGCCGCACGGGCGTCGTCGGCTGCGCCTTCGCGACGTCGGCCGCCTTGGTGAGCTTCATCCGCCCCTGCAGCAGCCCGAAGTCGGGCCGCCCCGAGGGGCCGACGGCGATGACCTCGCCGTCGGCGATGAAATCCTGCTCCGGCCAGCAGGAGCGGTCCGTCAGTTCCGGATACGCGGCGGACATGTCGTTGCCGTTGCGGCTGATCAGGCGGATCCTCTTCGCGTCCCCGACGACCAGGGCACGCACCCCGTCCCATTTGAGTTCAAACTGCCAGTCCTTGTCCGGCAAGTCGGCGGTTGTTCCCGGGCTGGCGAGCATCGGCACAAAGTCCTCCGGGTCCGGGGCGCTGGGTTGCTCACTCTCCGTCGCTGCGGCGTCGGGTTCCTGGTCCGGCGCCGCCTTCTCCTTCTCCGGCTCCTCCGGCGGCGGGGGCGCCTGGCCCTTCTTTGCACCCGGCGGGTCCATCAGGTGGATCAGCCACTGGTCGTCGCCCCGGCCGGTGTGGATCAATGCGAACCGGCGGGCGCCGCCCAGACCGCCGTCGTCCTGGCCGGTGACGGTGGCGATGACCTCTTTGCCTGCAATCCACTTCTCGCACTCGTAGTAGCCGTGGTCCCAGATGCTGATGGTTCCGGCGCCGTACTGGCCCTTGGGAATGGTGCCTTCGAAGTCCGCGTAGTCCATCGGGTGGTCCTCGGTCTGGACGGCCAGATGGTTCTTGGTCTTGCTGGTGGGAACACCCTTGGGCAGCGCCCAGGAGACCAGCACGCCGTCGCGCTCCAGCCGGAAGTCGTAGTGCAGCCGGCTGGCGTGGTGTTCCTGGATGACGAACTTCTCCCGGAGGGTGCCGCTTTCCGTCTCCGCGTTTCCTGTCCCAGCACTTTCTTTCCCCCTGCGGTGCAGTTCCGCCGTAAACGGCTCCGGCGTAGAGGCCGCGTCCCGTTTGGCACGGTACTTCTCCAGCCGCGGATCGGTGTCGCCGCCGTCGCCGGGTGTTTCCCCGGCGTCGCCCGGGTGGCCGTCCGTCCGGGCCCCCGGCTGCCCCCTGCCGGAGATGACGGCGAAAGGATCCTTGCCGGACTCCACCCGTTTCAGCACCTCCTGGTAGTCGAGCTGGTGGAGGGACGGCGAGCTGAGTTCGCGCCAGGTCCGGGGCGCCGCCACGGTGGGCCGGAACCGCCCGCGCAGGGAATAGGGGACGATAGTGGTCTTTGCGGCGCTGTTCTGGCTCCAGTCCACCAGGACCTTTCCCGTCCGCAGGGTCTTCTTCATGTCGCTTACGGCCAGTTCCG
>DATITT010000538.1:0-6311 GCA_035467435.1 Arthrobacter sp.
CAACGGTGACTTCTTCCGCGCCGAACTGCTTTCACGGGGCAACAGCCGCGACCCGCTGGATTCCTTCCGCGCCTTCCGCGGCCGCGACGCCGAGCTCGAACCGCGCCTCAAGCGCCGCGGCCTCGACTGACCCGCCCCGCACCCCCGTCGACTGCTCCGCAAACGCCCTTTTGGAGCCCCATCAGGGCCGTTGCGGAGCAATCGATGGGGAATGCAGACGACGCCGGCCGGCCACCTGGAATGGTGACGGGCCGGCGCCGTCGTGGTTAATACTCAGGCGGCAAACCCGCCCGACTCTCTTGGCTAAATAAGAGAGACTGCAGAGGCTCCGTGGACGAGGCGCCCTGGCGCCGAGTCTTTGGAGAAGCAGTCGAACGGCTACCAGCCGCGCTCGGAGAGGCGGTGCGGCTGCGGGATCTCGTCCACGTTGATGCCGACCATGGCCTCGCCCAGGCCGCGGGAGGCCTTGGCGATCTCTTCGGGATCGTCGAAGAAGGTGGTGGCCTTCACGACGGCGGCGGCACGCTGGGCCGGGTTGCCGGACTTGAAGATACCGGATCCGACGAAGACACCGTCGGCGCCGAGCTGCATCATCATCGCGGCGTCGGCCGGGGTGGCGATGCCGCCGGCGGTGAACAGCACGACCGGGAGCTTGCCGGTGGCGGCTACTTCCTTGACCAGCTCGTACGGGGCCTGCAGTTCCTTTGCGGCGACGTAGAGCTCGTCCTCGGCCATGCCGGCGAGCTTCTTGATCTCGGAGCGGATCTGGCGCATGTGGGTGGTGGCGTTGGAGACGTCGCCGGTACCGGCTTCACCCTTGGAACGGATCATCGCCGCGCCCTCGTTGATGCGGCGCAGGGCCTCACCGAGGTTGGTGGCGCCGCAGACGAAGGGAATCGTGAAGTTCCACTTGTCGATGTGGTTGGCGTAGTCGGCCGGGGTCAGGACCTCGGACTCGTCGATGTAATCCACACCGAGGGTCTGAATGACCTGCGCCTCGACGAAGTGGCCGATCCGGACCTTCGCCATGACCGGGATGGACACGGCCGCGATGATTGCCTCGATCATGTCCGGATCGGACATACGGGACACGCCGCCCTGGGCGCGGATGTCGGCGGGAACGCGTTCCAGCGCCATGACTGCCACGGCGCCGGCATCCTCAGCGATGCGGGCCTGCTCGACGTTGACGACGTCCATGATGACGCCGCCCTTGAGCATCTCCGCCATGCCGCGCTTGACGCGGTTGCTGCCCGTAACGCTCTTCGCGGACGCGCCGGCTTCGCTGCTTACATCAGGTGTAGACACAAAAACCCCTATGGGTAGATAGATGACCTCGCCGGAGCGCGGACGGCACAGAAATGCCGCTTCGCACGCACCGGATTACCGGATCCATTGGCCGGTAGTGCTAATACTAGTCCCCCGCCGCGCACGGTTGAATTCCGGTTACACCCGCAGGACCCGCCGAAGCTGCGCGCTCAGGCGGCCTGTCCGGTCGCGGTGCCCTCAGTCTCTTCAAGCGACTGGCGGCGCACGGTGATGATCCGCTGGATGATCGTCACGAGGCTCGCGGCGGCCAGGAGGCACAACGTTACGAACAGCACCACGGTGGGCAGGCCCAGGCCCGTGAATCCGGTGACCACCAGGACGGACACCAGCCGCTCGGCGCGCTCGGCAATGCCCACATTGGCTTGGAAGCCCAGCGCCTCGGCCTTGGCTCGGGCATACGAGACCACCATGCCCAGGACCAGGCAGACGATGGCGGCGATCGCGATGGGGGTATTCTCCCCTCCCGTGAAGAACCAGACCGCGACGCCGGCGAACAGGGCGCCGTCTGCCATGCGGTCCAGGGTGGAATCCAGGAAGTTGCCCCAGCGTCCTCCGCCCTGTTGCATCCGTGCCATGATTCCGTCGATGACATCGGAGAAGATGAACGCGGTGATGAAGAGAGTGCCCCACCAGAGCTGGCCCAGCGGGTAGAACACCAGGGCGCCGACCACAACGCCGAGCGTTCCGACGATGGTCACGGCGTCCGGGGAGACACCAATCCGCAGCAGCCAGCGGGCAAGCGGGGAGAACAGCGCGGTGAAGAAACCGCGCGCGTGCCTATTCAGCATCCGTCGCCCCGGCAGTCGCCTGCCCCGCGTCGCTGGCCTGGGGCCAGGCGTCCGCCACCTGCTGGCGGACCTCGCCCAGGGTCTGGGTGATGGCCTTGGTCTGGGCGATGATCGGGAAGAAGTTCCCGTCCCCGCCCCACCGCGGCACCACGTGCTGGTGCAGGTGCCCGGCGATCCCGGCGCCGCCGGTCACGCCCTGGTTCATCCCGAGGTTGAAGCCGGTGGGGTTGGCGACCTTGCGCAGCACGCGCATGGCCGTCTGCGTCAGCTCGGCGAATTCGGCGGTTTCCTCCACGGTCAGGTCCGTGTAGTCAGGAATGTGCCGGTACGGGCAGACCAGCAGGTGGCCCGGGTTGTACGGGAAGAGGTTCAGCACGACGTAGCTGCTCCGCCCCCGGTAGACGATCAGGGAATCGTCATCCCCGCGTTCCGGCGCCATGCAGAACGGGCAGTCGTCCACGTTCTTGAACTGGTGCTGTCCGCCCTTGATGTACGCCATCCGGTGCGGGGTCCACAGGCGCTGGAACGCATCCGGCACCCCGGCCAGGCCAAAGTCGTCGGTCACGCCGTCGTCCCCCGGATACTCCGGAGCGGCCCCTGTGGTGTCCTGCATGCCTGGTTCTTCCCTGTCCGCTAGCTGGTCCGGTTGCGGACGGCGTCGACGATCCGCTGCACGGCCTCGGCCACCGGCACGCCGTTGTCCTGGCTGCCGTCACGGAAGCGGAAGGACACGGCGCCGGCTTCGGCGTCGTCTCCGCCGGCGATCAGCACGAACGGGATCTTGTCCTTGCTGGCGGTGCGGATCTTCTTCGGGAAGCGGTCCGAGGACACGTCCACCTCGGCGCGGATGCCCGCGGCCTTGAGCTGGTCCACGACGTCGAACATGTAGTCGTTGAAGGCCTCGGCCACCGGGATGCCGACCACCTGGACGGGAGCCAGCCAGGCCGGGAAGGCGCCGGCGTAGTGCTCGGTGAGGACGCCCATGAAGCGTTCCACGGAACCGAACAGGGCACGGTGGATCATCACCGGGCGCTGGCGGGTGCCGTCGGCGGCCTGGAACTCGAGTTCGAAGCGCTCGGGCAGGTTGAAGTCCAACTGGATCGTGGACATCTGCCAGGTGCGGCCGAGGGCGTCCTTGGTCTGGACGGAGATCTTGGGGCCGTAGAACGCGGCTCCGCCCGGATCGGGGATGAGCTCCAGTCCGGAGGCTTCGGCAACCTCGGCCAGGGTGCGGGTGGCTTCGTCCCAGGTGGCGTCGTCGCCCACGAACTTGTCTTCGTTCTTGGTGGAGAGTTCCAGGTAGAAGTCGTCCAGGCCGTAGTCCTTGAGCAGTCCGAGCACGAAGTTCAGCGTCGTGGTGAGCTCGTCCTTCATCTGCTCCCGGGTGCAGTAGATGTGGGCGTCGTCCTGGGTCATGCCGCGCACCCGGGTGAGGCCGTGCACGACGCCGGACTTTTCGTAGCGGTAGACCGAGCCGAACTCGAACAGCCGCAGCGGCAGTTCGCGGTAGGACCGTCCACGGGAGCGGAAGATCAGGTTGTGCATGGGGCAGTTCATCGGCTTCAGGTAGTAGTCCTGGCCGGGCTTGCGCACGGTGCCGTCCTCGTTCAGTTCCGCGTCGATGTGCATCGGGGGGAACATGCCGTCCCGGTACCAGTCCAGGTGGCCGGAGAGCTCGTAGAGGTGGCCCTTGGTGATGTGCGGGGTGTAGACGAAGTCGTAGCCGGCGTCCACGTGGCGCTGGCGGGAGTAGTCCTCCATAGCCTTGCGGATGATGCCGCCCTTGGGGTGGAACACCGGCAGGCCGGAGCCCAGCTCGTCCGGGAAAGAGAACAGGTCCAGCTCCGCGCCAAGCTTGCGGTGGTCGCGGCGCTCGGCCTCGGCGATGCGCTCCTGGTAGGCCTTGAGGGCGTCCTTGGTCGGCCAGGCGGTGCCGTAGATGCGCTGCAGCTGCTGGTTGTTCTGGTTGCCCAGCCAGTAGGCGGCGGAGGACCTGGTCAGGGCGAAGGCGTTGGAGATCAGCTTGGTGTTGGGCAGGTGCGGGCCGCGGCACAGGTCGCACCAGATGCTGTCCCCGCTCTTGCGGTCCACGTTGTCGTAGATGGTGATGTCGCCGGCGCCGACCTCGACGTTGACACCTTCACCCGCTTCGGCGGCGTTGTTCTTCTTGCCCAGCAGTTCGAGCTTGTACGGCTCGTCCTTCATCGCCTCGCGGGCCTCATCCTCGGTGACCACGCGGCGGACAAACTTCTGGTTCTGGTTGATGATCTTCTGCATCATCTTTTCCAGGGTCTTCAGGTCTTCCGGGGTGAACGGCTCCTCGACGTCGAAGTCGAAGTAGAAGCCGTCGGTGATGTACGGGCCGATGCCCAGCTTGGCGTCGGGACGCAGCTGCTGAACAGCCTGGGCCATGACGTGGGCGGCGGAGTGGCGAAGGACGTCGAGGCCGTCCGGGGAGTCGATGGTGACGCCCTCGATCGTGGCATCCTCGGGCAGCGGCTGGTCCAGGTCCTTCAGCTCGCCGTTGACGCGGGCCACAACGACGTCGCGGCGCTCAAAAAAGAGTTCCGCGCCGGTGGTCCCGTTAGTCACCTTGGTTTCTTCGCCATCGACGAGAAGGGTGATCTGCTGGGCATCTGACACGGGTGTCTCCTATTCAAGGTTAAGGCTTCGTAGCTTGTGGCGTACGGGGACCACAGCCAGCCTCGTCCATGCTATCGGTTTCTGAAGAGGCCAACCAACGCGCCGCTCAGCCTCCCAGCCCGGTAATGGCGAGGTTCCGGCTGATCCCGTCCAGCGGGCCGGGCGGCTCCGGTTCCCGGTATTCCGGGATCCCGGAAGCCTGGACCGGGAACGGCAGGGTCTCGGTGCGGCTCAGGTCCCAGGCCATACTGGCGCTGATGCTGATCCCCCTCGGCCCGGTCCGCCGGGTGGTTCCCCGGATCAGCAGCAGCCGGGTGCCGAACAGCAGCTGCCCGGCCAGCTCCTGGGCCTCATGGAAGAAGACCGAGTCCACGCAGCCTGTGCCGTCGTCGATGCTGATGAACACCACGCGGCGCCCTCCCCGCATGGGAGGGGTCTGGGTGGCGACACGGACCCCGGCGACCAGCACCTCGGTGCCGTTGCGCAGTCCCAGCAGCCGGTCCGCGGTGGTGACGCCCAGCCGGTCCAGCAGCGGCCGGTGGCTGGCCATCAGGTGGTCGCTGACATCCACCGCCATCAGGTCCAGCTCGGCCCGGACGGTATCCACCAGGGTGGGCGCGGGCAGGCCGGCCTTGAGGTTTTTCAGCTCGACATCTCCCAGCGGCAGCGACAGCTGCCCCTCGATCACGTCGATGCCTTTCCGCTGCGGCCTGCTTTGCAGGGTCTGCAGATGCTGCACCAGGTCCGCGCGGTTGGCTTTGCCACCGGAGGCCCGGTGCAGGGAATCGAAGGCCCCCAGCTGGGCCAGCCGCTGGATGCTGGGTTTGCTCAGCCGTGACCGGGCCCGCAGGTCCGCGAGCGAGTCGTAAGGCTGTCCCGCCACGATCCTTTTCAGCTCGGTTCCGGAGAGACCGTAGATGCCGTTCAGGCTCAGCCGGATGCCCAGCTTGCCGCGGTCCGGGCCGGTGGCCACGCGTTCCACCCGGTACTCGGCCTGGCTCCGGTTGATGTCCAGGGGCAGGATGGGGATCCCCAGCCGCCGGGCCTCAGCCACCAGGAGCCGCTTGGGATACATTCCCGGATCGTGTTCCCACAGCCCGGCGAGGAAAGCCTCCGGGTGGTGGGTCTTGAGCCAGGCTGACTGGTAGGTGGGTACGGCAAAAGCGGCGCCGTGGGCTTTGCAGAACCCGAAGCTGCCGAAGGCCTTGAGCGTGCCCCAGACCTTGTCCACCACTTCGGGGCTGTACCCCCGCGACCGGGCCTCCTTCCGGAAGAACTCCTCCACCTTGCCTTCCAGGACCTCGTTGCCGAGGGCGCGGCGGAACTCGTCGGCCCGGGCCAGCCCGCACCTGGTCATGACGTCAAAGGTTTTCAGGATCTGCTCATGGAACACCGTGACCCCGTGGGTCTCCCTAAGGACGGGTTTGAGGTCCGGGTGCGGATAGATCTCGGGTGCGAAGCCGTGCCGGTGCTCCAGGAAGGGCCGGACCATGTCCGATTTCATCGGACCCGGCCGGAACAGGGAGATATCGATGATGAGGTCATTGAACTCCC
>DATITT010000539.1:0-11740 GCA_035467435.1 Arthrobacter sp.
TTGTCGGCGTCGAGGTCGCTGGTGTCGTCCGCGCCCGAGAAATGGTGCGTGCCCCTGAGCCACATCATCGGCGACGGGATGCGCAGCACCACAGGCTGGCGGGCTGTCTTGGTGAACACGGTAACGAAGTCCAGCACCGCCCGGTTGAGGTCATCGTCAGCCAGCAAGGTCTTGAGCGCGAAACCTGTCCGGGGCCTGGCCGCCATGGCGGTCTCGAGCCCGCTGTTGCCGGTGGTCAAGTGACCGTACAGCCGGTTCAGGTCCAGGAGCGCCACGTCCGGGCGGAGCAGCCCCTGGGCCTGGGCGAAGAATGCCGCGTAGGCGGTGGCGTTGTCCCAGGGGACGGGCCGGCCACGAAGAATCACGGAAGCTGCGTACTCGTGGTGGTCGAGGACCAGGGCTTTTGGCCGCCCCGACGGAGGGGAGGCAACAACGTTGGCGAGGGTGGTGGCAGTGGAAGCGGTCATGACGTCTTTCTCCAAACTTTGGCTGATAGAGGCCTTCAGCGCCGCACCGTCCGGGAGTGGGAGGATGCGGCGCTGATGGCTTCTTGAGTTGCTGCGTCCCGGATCGGGACGTGCCGTAACGGGCTAGGACTTGCGGTGGACAACTTCCCCGTGCTTCAGTTCGAGCTCGCGGATTCGGTCCTCCAGCGCGCTGATCTTGACTTCCCTGCGGTCCGGAAGCATGATCAGCGGCAGCTTGTCGATGGTCGCTTTGACCCGTTCCGGTCCGTTGTTGGTGAAGTGGGTGGCGGTGAGCTCCTCCGTGTCGTCGCCCCATGAACCGTAGTAGAGCAGGTCCTTCGGGGGCTCGGCTTTCACGTAGCCCTCGAGGAACTCCTTGTACGGTTTGCCGCGGGCGATCCGGGCCTGCCGTGAGTCGTGGCGCAACTGGGTGGTTGCCTCGTGGTCCACCACGAACGTCTCGGGATCCCAGACGACGCCATAGATGCTGGTGGCGACCTTCGGTGAGATGCGGCCGAGTTCCAGGTCCTTGGCCACCGCTTCCGGATCCCGTTCCAGAACGTCGCCGTACCCCCCGCCGGAGCCCTGGGCGATCATGTACATCTCGCCATCCCTGGCGACGTCGAACTGCAGCCCCATATGGGAAGTGGTGTATTTACCGCCCTCGTAGGGCTGTTCGTTCATGATCCGTTCCATGGACAGATCAAATTTGCTGGAATCCTTGCGGATGACGTCGTAGATGTTGATGCCCTTGACCATGGCCAGCGGCGTCGTGCTGCAGCCGTAGCCGCCGAACATTCCTGTGACGGACGAGAACTTGGATCCCGAGGTAACGGTCATGAACCCCCACATCGGCGTTCCCTCCGCGGCAACGATCATCTCGTAACCCATGCCGCCGCTGTTCTTGCCGAAGCCCTGGTTGTCACGGACGATCCGCTTGCTGACCAGCTGCATGAAAGGAACTTCCTCTTCCATGACTTCCTGTTCAGCAGTGTCTGCCATGGCACAGAACAACGGTGAGACGGCGTCTTCACCGTCGCGGAATGCCTTGGCACCGCCGCCCATGCCGTTGAGGTCAGCACACAGGTTTCCCACCTGGTCGCCGTGCTGGGTCAGCCCTCCCCAGAGGAAGGTGTTGATCTGGTTGAACCACGGAGCCAGGACATTGGAGAACTTCTCCGGGTTGGAGAACTGCATCTTGGCAAAGGCTGTCTGCAGGGCAGAGAATCCCCGGAACGACGCCTGCAGCGACTGACCCATCGGCGCATCGTAGCCAGCGTCGGCCCACGTGTGTTCATCCGAGATGATGTCGATGGGCGACATCGCCGAGGTACAGCGGGGCAGGTCAGGCCACCAGAACGCCAGGATCGCCTGCATCATCATCGACTTGACCGAACACAGCGGTGAGTTGATGGCCCGGTTGAGGATTTCGGGACCCGTCCCCCTCATGTCCACCGTCATTTTGTCACCCTTGACCGTCACCTTGCAGGCGAATTTGATCAGGATGTTTTCTTTGAGCGTGGAGTCCATGAACTGGTTGAAGGACACGGTTCCGTCCGGCAGTTCACTGATGCGGCGTTTGACTTCCTGTTCCACGTCTTCAACGGTGACCCGCAGGGCGGCGACGAAGGTCTCCACTCCCACTTCATCGATGATGCTGTCGACGCGTTCCTGGATGCGCTGGACGGCACCGATCTTGACCTTGAGGTCAGCCAGTTGCAGCTTGGGGTCGCGAACCGAATGCTGCAGGAACGTCAGCAGGTCCCGGCGCAGATCGCCCTTTTCGACGATCTTGAACGGGGACATCCGGAGTCCGTCGTCGAACGGGGTCTCGGAGCCTGAGGGCATTCCGCCGGGCTCGCAGGCCCCGTTTTCGCCTTCGTGAATGGTCGCGGCGACCCAGGCGATGATCTTTCCCTCGCGGAAGATCGGCATGATCATGGACTGGTCCGTGTTGTGGACGTTTCCGTACCGGGCATCGTTGTGGATGAATCCATCGCCGGGGTTGATCCCCACCGTCGGCTCGTCCTTCCAGTACTTCATGATGTAGCGGATCGGGTGATGCAGGATCGCCGAGAACGCGATGACGCCGTGGCAGGACAGGTAGGTGACGTCCCCTTCGGCGGTGTAGATCGCCGTCGTCAGGTCCCCCCATTTGGCACCGGGAGCGGCACCCATGGCCTCGCACATTTCGTAGCCCTCGTCCAGGGCGCCGGCAAGGCGCTTGCGGATGCGGTCCACTTTGATAGGGTCCACGCCCTTGGAGATGCACTCGTCCTCGTAGGCGGACCGGGAGGTGATCTGGTGGCTTCGCATGATCGCCGGGTCCGGGCCGAGGAAGAGGGTTGTCTCGTCCATAAACTGGTCCACCCACTGCTGCTCCTGGGCAGTCAGCGGCTGGGAAGCGTCGTCGTCGGCTCCGCCGGCGGTGCTGTTTTCATTTGCTGTAAGCGTCATTGCTGTCGAGCTCCTTCAATGGGATTAGCTGGAAGGTCTGGATGTGGATCGGTGAGGCACGGGATCAGTCTTTGAGGAACCACACGGCTCCCTGGGATGTCGGTTCCAGGCGCCATCCGGGTTCAACCAGATACGTCGTGTTTTCCGTGGTGACGATGGCCGGGCCGTGGATGACGTGCTGGTGGTGGAGGGCCTCAGCGTCGTACACCGGGGTATCCACCGCTCCATCGATCTTCACGAAGTGGACCTGCCGGGTCCCGACCGGGCTGGGCATGGTCCGGTCATGTCCGGTGTCGATTGAATCGAACTTGACCACGTCCCCTTCCACGTAGGACGAAACCCTCACGGTCTGCGCCCGGATGCCGGCCTCGGGGGCCTGGCTGCCGGAACCGTAGCGCTTGCCATAAATATCCGAGAACGTCCGGATCAGGTGCAGCACGTCGGCGACGCCGTTTACACGGTTGATGTCGAAAACGACGGCGGTGGTCACCAGCTGATTGCCGTAGCGCATGTCCATTTCGAGGCTGTAGCGGATGTCGGCGGCGTCGTACCCCTGGCGGATCAGGTCCTCCTTGCCCCTGGCTTCCAGTTCCTGGATGACACTGTTCAGCTCGTCGTAGCTTCGGTAGAGGCTGCGGTCCGTGGGGTTGTACAGCACCACGTGGGAGCCCCGCTCATGGATGTGGAGGGGTTTCATGTTGCCGGCGCCGCAGGCCGAGAATACCGAGGAAAAAGGCGGTGCGAGAATCCTGCGGATGCCGGCGTGGTCGGCAATGCCGCAGGCGTGCAGGGGGCCGTTGCCTCCATAGGCCAGCATGGTGAAATCCTCCGGAAGATATCCCCGGACCCGCAACTCCTTTGCCATGCCGATCGCCATCTGCTCGTCGACCGCATTCTTGATGATCTTGGCGACCTGGATGGTATCCATGTTCAGTTCATCAGCGAGAACCTCGTCGATTGCATAGACGGAACGCTTCTTGTTCAGCTTGATGTAGCCGTTGGCGTAGTTGTCCGGATCCAGGTACCCCAGAATCAGGTCTGCGTCCGTGACTGTGGGTCGGAGTCCGCCGCGGTCGTAGCATGCGGGGCCCGGATCCGAGCCTGCTGATTCCGGTCCGATCTGGACCGCGTGGTGGATGCGGTCATAACTGGCAATCGAGCCGCCTCCCGCACCCAGCGTCAACAGGTGGATCATGGGAACCGATACCAGCCAGCGGCCGATGGTCGGCTGGAAGTCGTAGTGCTTGACTCCGCCTTCCGGGACCAGGCCGATGTCGAAGGACGTGCCGCCCATGTCCGTCGAAATCACATTTCCCAAGCCGGTGCTGTGAGCCAGGTGCTGGGCAGCGCCCACGCCGGCGATAGGTCCGGAATGGATGGTCTGCAGGGCATCCGTCGAGTTGGACTGCGCCATACCGCCCGAGTTGTGGATGACAAGCATGGGCTTGTCATAGCCGGACGAACGCAGGTTGTTGGACAGCTGCCCCAGCGCGTGGAACATGATCTCGTGCAGGAACGCGTCCACGATCGTCGACGTCGCCCGGACGTACTCGCCTTTTCGGCCCGACACCTGGCTTCCCAACAGGACGGGGATGGCCCCGAGCTCGTGGGCCGGGTACTCGTCCAGGATGATCTCCAGGATCTGCTGCTCATGGACCGGGTTCTCGGTCGAGTTGACCAGGGAGACCACGATCGCTTCGGCCCCGCCGTCGACGAGTTCGCGCACCTGGGTGCGGACATCGTCTTCCATCAGCGAAACGACCACCTTGCCGGCCGAGTTGATCCGCTCCTTGACCGACCGGATCAGGGCGCGCGGCACCAGCGGATCAGGGCGGGTGGCATCAGGCATGTTCTGCTGTTTGGAAGGGTCCAGTCCTTCGCCGTAGCCACGGCCGCGGGAAAGCGGGATGGTGTCCTCGAAGCCGTGGGTGACCAGTGCCCCCACACGCGGGCCTTTGCCTTCGATCAGGGCGTTGGTGCCGAGTGTGGTGGCATAGCGGACGGAATCGACTTCCTTCAGGACCAGGTCCCGGTCCAGTCCGGCGCGTGAGCAGGCGAGGTCGAGTGCTTCATTGAAGCCTTGGGCCAGGTTGTGGTGCGTTGTGAGCGCCTTTGCTTCAACGTACTGGTCTTCCCAGGCAAAAAAGCAGTCGGTAAATGTGCCGCCGATGTCGACGGAGATTCGTTTCATGACCAGTGGTCTCCTTTATTCCAAGTACTAGCTGAACGAATGGGGGGAATGGTTGTGGGTGTTGTAGGAGCCGAGGGCCGGGGTGAAATCGGCAACCGCCTCTTCGCCGGGTCCGTAGTTGATGGCGACCTCAGGCTTGGTGCCCCGCTTGATCCAGGTTTCGCGGAGCGAGTCGATGTCCCACAGCATGTCCACTGTGGGCGGGTGTCCCGGCGGTACGTACTCCGTTTCCAGCTGCGTTCCGCAACCCGGGCAGTAGAACTCGAGAATCCGGCAGAAAGTGGGGTCCGGAGCGAACGTGAATTCGTACTTCTCCGGGTCCAGGATCGACTGGTGGATTTCTGTGGGGTCCCGGTCGTAGACCAGCGTCCCCTCCTTGTAGTTGCCTCTGGCCTCGCCGAGGTCCTGGTTGCATACCTTGCAGTTCCACCGCTCGGTGTCGAGATCGATGATCAGATATTCCGTCATTGGAATTCGCATTGCGTGTCTCACCTGTTTTCTGGCTGGTTGTGTGGGGTCACTTCTGGATGGTGTCTGTGAGCATGAGGTCACCGGAGACCGTCACATCGAAGACCCAGCCACGCGGCACACGGGCCGTGAAATAGGGTCCTTCGACGATTGCGGGGCCCGCCGCCGAAGCCCCGGCCTTTTGACTGCCCAACTCGAAGACCTGAACCTCGTCCACCTTGTCGACGGCGGAACGGACCTTTCGGGTGGAGGCGGCGACGGCGGGAGTCTTCGCCACTGGTTCGGCCCGCCTGATCGATGCGTGCGGCAGTTCGTACCGGGCGGTCAGGGTCAGCATGGTGTTGTTATCGCTGGTTCCGGGCTGCGGATCCGAAGTCAGGTACGGCACCTCGGACACCAGCTGGCCGTCGGCGTCTTCGAGCACCACGTTCCATTCGAGCCGGCACTCGTCAATTTCGTGGCCCTCCTGGAACATGTCCCGTGTTGCCCGGGCCAGCAGCGTCGCCTTGGTTGCGTCGAAGTTCTGCGCGTCCATTCCCGCGACATTCGCCTCGTAGGTCTGCGCAATGTCAGAAAAGCCGATTCCGAATGCTGAGAAGACCGCGGCCATCTTGGGTACCAGGACACGGCGAACACCTGCGATCCGCGCGGCGCCACAGGCGCTCATCGGTCCGGCACCCCCGAACGCAGCAACGGTGGTGGCGTCTGCGGCCTCGACGTCGGCGGCAAAGGACTGCGACATACGATGGAAGTACGCGGCCTCCATCCGGATCAGGGCGTCATTCAGGGTGATCCCCAGAGGTTCCGCGATGACTTCGGTGATGACTGCGCGGGAGCGTTCCGCGTCAAGACTGAAACCCCCATCGAGGTAGGTGTCCGGATCGAGCACGCCGAGAAGCAGATTTACGTCCGTGATGGTGGCCTGCTTGCCCCCAAAACCAAAACAAGCGGGACCCGGTGCAGCTCCGACGCTCTCGGGACCGACCGTAATGACGCCGTCGCGAACGGCGATGATGGAACTGCCTCCCACGCCGCTGGAGTGGACGTTACTCATTTCGAATGACACCGGAACTCCCTGAATGGAGCCCCTGCGATCCGTTGAGATGGTCGAGTTCTTCACCGAGCCGACGTCCGTGGTGGTGCCGCCGACGTCGATCATCAGAACGTGCGCGAGTCCATACGCCTCCGAGAGGGCTTTGGTTCCTTCCAGCCCGCCGCGGGGGCCGGAAGAGTAGGTCTTCAACGCGACGGACTTGGCCACCCGTGACGAGGCTCCGTCATTGCGGTAGATGAGGAGCGGGTTCTTGACCTTGTGGTCCCGGAGCCGGTGCTCGGTGCTGTAGAGGAACCGCTCCATGGTGGGATGCAGGAAGGAGTTGATGATTCCTGACCACACCCGGCGGGCCTGGACGGCGTCGGGCGTGAATTCCCAGGAGAACAACATCGGAACCGAGCCCAGCAGATGGCGGGGGAACTTCCGGAGCAGAACGCCTTTGACGGCCTTCTCCTTGTTGCGGTCCGCCATGGCGATGACAAGCCGTGCGGCGCCGTCGGTCGTCAGCCGGTTGACATGCTTGACAATGTCCTGGGAAAGCTCCTCCGCGTCCTGTTCAGCGTTGATGACTGCCACCCGGGTGCCGACAAGGTCTTTGAACAGCTCAGCTGCCGCACCGCTGTTGCGGAGTTCGCCGGCCAGCGTGGGGCTGTCTGTGAGGATGCCGATCCGGGGACCCTTGCGTTCCACGAGGGCATTGGTTCCCTGGGTGGTGGAGTACCGGATGTGACGGGTTGAGTGCAGCAGCCCGGGGAGATCCTCTTCGCCGAAGATTTCCTTGGAGGCTTTGGCCATGCCGTCGAAGAGACACTGGGAGAGGTCAAAGGGCGTCGTGAGAGTCTTCGTGAACGAAAAATTCTCACCGTCCCAGACACAAATATCGGTCAGCGTCCCACCGTTGTCGATGTTAATGAGCCGTTCCATTGATACTCCTTTGTATGTTGAGGCGCGGTGACACCAGCGGCGTACTCCTCAACTTGTGACTGTGTGATCCAAGCCACATTGAGGACTGGTCTCAGTGTGGCTCAGCAGCCGGAGTGGCCCGCAACCACCTGACCGGGTGGACAATTCGGGGCATGGTCGACTACCCGGGTGGGTGGCGGGGTGGCTGGTGGGTCTCTCCGGCACCGTGGGCGCCGGCGCCCGCGCAGCGACGCCCGCCGGAGCCTAAGCGGACGGGCAGCGTGAGGAAATGCTCAGTCCGGCGTCTCGGTCTCTCAAACGCAGCGCGGGATCAGAAATAAGCAACGCGGGGTCAGATACGGCCGATGCCGGGCGGCCTAATGGGCCGTATCTGACCCCGCGTTGTTTGTGGTGGTGCGGGTCGGGTGCCAGGTCAGGCGTAGTTGTAGAAGCCGTGGCCGGTCTTGACGCCCAGCCACCCCTTGGCGATGTATTCCTGCAGCATGGGTGCCGATTTGTTCTCAACCCCGGCCAGCTCGCAGTAATGGTTCTCGATGTCCAGGACGACGTCCAGGCCCACCTCGTCCATGAAGCGGAAAGGAGTGATCTCGGATTTGAAGAGGTCGGCGAACAAGGCGTCCACGTCCCGGGGCTCCGCCACGCCCTCGGCCACGACCAGAAGCGATTCGCGCTTGATCGCCGCCCAGATCCGGTTGAAGATGAAGCCTGCACTCTGCTTGCGCACCCGGTGCGGGAGCAGCGCGTACTTGGGCAGCTCAGCCATGAGCAGCTCGATGATCCGCGGGTCGGTGTGGCCGCTGGACATCAGCTCCACCGAACGCACATCCGGCGGCATGTAGAAGTGCATGTTCAGGACACGCTCCGGACTGTTCACGCCGCCGATGAATTCGGAGGAAGCGAACGAGGAAGAGTTGCTGGCCAGCACGGCGTCCGGGGCTGCCAACTGGTCAAGGTCCGCGAAGATCGCTCGCTTGAGGCCAAGCTTGTCAGGTACGGACTCGACCACGAGCCACGAATCCCGCAGGGCGTCCGCGAGATTATCGCTCGCCGCGAGCCGGACCGCAGGGTTGCCCCCGAGCTCTTCCACCGCCCGGTAGCGCTGGGTGGCGATGTACTCAAGCGCGGCTTTGGCCACGGGGAGGCTTGTGTCGTAAACGCGCACTTCGGCGCCCTGGAGCGAAAGCATCAAGGCGATGCGCCGGCCCAGGGTTCCGCCCCCGACGACGGTGATGGGCCGGTCCGCGATGTTGGCGGGGAGCGTGTACGTCATGTCAATTCCTTTCAGGAGGCTGCCGAAGATGCGGCGGCCAGGTGGATGCGGTTCGTGCTGGTGCCCTTGGCGATCAATACAAGGGCAGGGGCAGCGGAAGCACAAGGGCCGAACCGTAGATCAGGGTGGGGTGGGACCGGCCTGTTGCGCGGCCTCCTGCACAGGCGCCTGTGCTGCCTCTTGAACTGGCTCTTGTCCTGCCGGGGCGCGGGGTCTAGCCTGAAGCGCATCAGCATCCGCCGCCGTCGAGGAGCCGTCATGGCCAGGTTCGTGCAGATCATCGAATTCCAGACCTCCCGCATTGAGGAAATCGAAGCGCTGGGCCAGCCGTCCAGGACCGAGGGAAACACCCCGCCCACCTTCCGCCGGATCCTTGCCACCGCGGACCGCGACCGCCCCGGAACGTATCTCACCCTTGTCGAGTTCGATTCCTACGACTCTGCCATGGAGAACTCCGCGCGGCCCGAGACGTCCGACTTCGCCGCACGGATGGCTGCCCTCTGCGATGGACCGCTGGTGTTCCGAAACCTGGACGTGATGTGGGAGGACACCGGCAGTCCAACGGACCTTCCGTAGGGGCCCGCCATGGAATCCGCACGTCCTGACCCGGCGGCCAGCAGTTCCCCCGGAGGACCCCTCGTGGTGGACCTCAGCGGGGCCGGCACCATGCCCCTGCACCTGGTGGGCGGCAAGGCCCTGAACCTCGGCAAACTCCTGGCAGCCGGATTGCCGGTGCCGCGCGGATTCTGCCTGACCACCGTCGCCTACGAACTGGCGGAACCACCCGGACTCGCTGCCTTCGCAGCCGGGCTCGACGCCCCGGGATCCGGGCCAGGAACAGCAGGATCCGGGGCAGGAACAGCGGGATCCGGGGCAGCGCCGGGCACGGCCATGCCGGTCATGGTTCCGGGGCGGGCCCGGGCACTGATCGCGGAAGCGCCGATCCCGCCCGAGGTGGATGCCGCCGTCCGCACCGCCTACGCGGAGATGGGCGGAAACCTGCCGGTGGCCGTCCGGTCCTCCGCCACGGCGGAGGACCTGCCATTCGCCAGTTTCGCCGGCCAGCAGGACTCCTTCCTTGATGTCATCGGCGCCGACGCCGTGGTCGAGGCGGTCCGGCGCTGCTGGGCGTCCCTCTGGAGCGACCGGGCCGTGGCGTACCGGTCCGCCTACGGGATCAGCAACCGCGACGTGGGGCTCGCCGTCGTCGTCCAGGCCATGGTCGACTCCGCCACGGCCGGGGTGCTGTTCACCGCGAATCCCGTCACCGGGACCCGGACGGAGACAGTCATCAATGCGAGCCCCGGTTCGGGGCAGGCCGTGGTTTCGGGGGCGGTCAACCCGGCCCAGTTCGTGCTGGACACGGCTTCCGGCCTGGTCCGGCTCCGGACACCGGGAGGGACGGACCCCGGACGCGGCCCGGTCCTGAGCGAGCCCCAGCTGCAGGAACTCACGGCGCTGGGAGACCGCGTCCAGCGCCTCCTCGGGGCACCGCAGGACATCGAATGGGCGATCGACACCGCCGGCAGGATCCGGCTCACCCAGTCACGGCCGATCACCACGCTGTATCCGCTGCCCGAGCCCCCGCCCGAAGACACCGGTGCCGGCGCCGCGGCCCCCACCAGGGTGTACCTCTGCGGCACCCTGTTCCAGGGGCTGACCCGGCCGATCACGCCACTCGGGCTGGCCGTCCTCGAGCTGATGCGCAACAACAAGGGACCCTGGCGGTATGTCAACCCCGGGATGCGGATGTACGTGGACCTGACGGCCCTGACCCGCAGCAAGTCCGGCCGCGCCTACCTGCTGCGGTTGCTCCCCTTGGCGGACGGCAGATCCGGTGCCGTCCTTCCGGCACTGCTCGAGGATCCGAGGTTCGGCATTGTCGAACACCCGTTCCTGGGAACCCTGCGCAAGGCCGGTGCCGGACGCCGCGTCCCGGCACCGGCCGTGCGCACCGGAAGCACCGAAAAAACAGCCAGCATCGGCCTCATCGCGGGTCTCGTTCCCGCGATGATCCGGGCCGCTGTCCGGCCCGCCGCGGAACTGCGGCGGGCCAAAAACTATGGCAGGGAGCTCGAATCCGAGCTCCGGCTGGCCGAGCCCGCCAGCGCCGCCCAGCGGCTCGAATACACCGAGCAGATCCTGGGCCGCTCGGTGGATGGATTGATACGGGCCACCCTCCCGGGCCCGTCCGTTGGCTACATCATGCTGGCCCTGGCACGGCGGCTGCTGCGCGGGATCGCCCCGCCCCGGGAGCTGGAAGCTGTCCTGCGCGGCCTACCCCACAACATCACGACCGAGATGGACCTGGAACTCTGGCAGCTCGCCGTTTCCATCGGCGACGACCCGGTGTCGCGCGGGGAATTCCTGGCGAAACGCCCCGAGGTGCTGTCCGCCGAATATCTCGCCGGCACGTTGCCGCCACAGGCCCAGGCCGGGGTGCGTGGCTTCCTCGCCCGCTACGGCCACCGCGCCGTGGCGGAAATAGACCTCGGTATGCCCCGCTGGTCCGAGCAGCCCGACCACATCCTCGGTATGATCTCCAACTACCTCCGCGTCCAGGATCCGGAGCAGGCTCCCGACCGGCAGTTTGCCCGGGCAGCCGAGCATGCGGAGGACAGGATCCGCAGCCTGGTGGACCGGGCGCGGGTCCGGAGCCCCTGGCGCGCACGGGCGCTGAAGCTCAGTCTGCGCCGTGTGCGGCAACTGGCGGGACTGCGGGAACTGCCCAAGTTCTACATCGTGACTGTGCTCGGCGAGATGCACCGGCAGCTGCTGCGGATCGGCGCGGACATGGACGCGGCTGGGACGATCGCCGCGGCCGGTGACGTCTTCTTCCTCGACTTCGACGAAATCCGCGTGGGCCTGCGCGGTGCGGACCTGCACGGCATCGTCGCGGACCGCCGTCG
>DATITT010000540.1:0-6691 GCA_035467435.1 Arthrobacter sp.
GAGAGCCGCGCTGGAAGCCGGACTCGACGTCGTCGTCGACAAGCCGTTTGCCGTGCGCAGCGCCGAGGGCGAGGAGCTCATCCAGCTCGCGGCCCGGCTGGGGCGCGTGCTTACCGTCTTCCAGAACCGGCGCTGGGACGGCGATTACCTGACCGTCCGCGGACTGCTGGACAGCGGCGTGCTCGGCACCGTCACGCGGTTCGAATCCCGCTTCGAACGGTGGTCCCCGGCGGTCGCGAAGGCCTGGAAGGCGGCCGCGACGGCGGACGACGGCGGCGGGGTGCTGTTCGACCTCGGCACCCACCTGCTGGACCAGGCCGTGCAGCTGTTCGGTCCCGCCACCCTCACGCATGCGGAACTGGATGCACGGCGGCCCGGCGAGATGACAGACGACGACGTGTTCCTGGCCCTGCGGCACGATTCCGGCGTGACGAGCCATCTGTGGATGAACATGCTCTGCGCCCAGCAGGGACCGCGGTTCCGGCTGCTGGGCAGTGCGGGCGGCTTCACCAAACACGGCGTGGACCCGCAGGAGCCCTTCATCGTCGCCGGCGGCAGCCCGCTGGACCCGGACTACGGGATCGAAGACGGGGACTGGGCCGGGCTGCTCGGCCGGGACGGCCACCTGGACCGGCTGCCCACCGAGCGCGGCGCCTACCCGGAGTTCTACCGGCTCCTGGCGGCGAAGATCCACGACGGCGGGGCGGCCTCGGCGCTGCCGGTCCCGGTGGATCCGGCGGGCGCGGTGGAGGTGCTGCGGCTGATCGAGCAGGCCCGGGCCCTGGCTTAAAACCCAATCGACTGCTCCGATACCGCCGTTCTGGAGGTCCCAAAGGGCGGTATCGGAGCAGCCGATGAGGTGTGGCGGGGTGTTACGCGGAGACCAGCTCGTGCCAGTCGGCGACGAGGGGCAGGTTGTGCGCCTCGGAGACTGAGCGGTGCGCCACCTTGCCGCCCGCGATGTTGAGGCCGGCGGCGAGGGCGGCGTCGCGTTCAAACGCGGCCTTGACGCCCAGGTTGGCCAGTGCGACGGCGTAGCGCAGGGTGACGTTGGTCAGCGCATAGGTGGAGGTGTTCGGCACGGCGCCCGGCATGTTCGCCACGCAGTAGAAGATCGTGTTGTGGACCTTGTACGTCGGTTCCTGGTGCGTGGTGGGGTGCGTGTCCTCGAAGCAGCCGCCCTGGTCCACGGCGATGTCCACCAGCACCGAACCCGGCTTCATCCGGGCAACGAGCTCGTTGGTGACCAGTTTCGGGGCCTTGGCGCCCGGGATCAGCACGGAGCCGATCACCAGGTCGGCGTCGACAACTGACTTCTCGATCTCGTACGCGTTGGAGGCCACGGTCTTCAGGCGGCCCTGGTACTGGGCATCCAGTTCGCGCAGGCGGTTGATGTTGATGTCCAGGATGGTGACATCGGCGCCGAGGCCCAGGGCCATGGCGGCGGCGTTGGTGCCGGCAACACCGGCGCCGAGAACAACGACCTTGGCGGGGCGGACACCCGGGACGCCGCCGAGCAGCACACCCTTGCCGCCGGCCGGAGCCATCAGCGAGGTCGCGCCAACCTGGACGGAAAGACGGCCGGCAACCTCGGACATCGGGGCGAGCAAAGGCAGCGCGCGGCCTTCCTGGACGGTCTCGTAGGCGATCGCGGTCACGCCGGAGTTGATGAGCTGCTGGGTCAGTTCCGGCTCGGCGGCCAGGTGCAGGTAGGTGAAGAGGATCAGGCCCTTGCGGAAGCGGTGGTATTCGGCCTTGACCGGCTCCTTGACCTTCATGACCATGTCGGCGCGGGACCAGACGTCATCGGCTTCGGCGACGATTTCAGCGCCGGCGATGGCGTATTCCTCGTCCGTGATGCCCGAGCCCAGGCCCGCGCCGCGCTCCACGAGGACCGAGTGGCCGTGGGTGCGGAACTCGTGCACGCCGGCGGCCGTGATGGCGACGCGGAATTCGTTGTTCTTGATCTCTTTGGGGACACCGATGATCATTTGTGGGCTCCAATGCTGGCGGCCTTATGGGCCTGGGGGTGCGGGGGAAGTCGTACTTCCAGAGTAAATCCCGCTGTGAGGCAAGCTACAGGCATCGCCTCACAGCGGTGGCTGCCTTCCGCGGGATTCCGGGCTTTTCCAAATCCCGGACTGGACATTTGTCGAACCGGTGAGCGTCAGGTGTCGCCTGCTGTCCGTCGGCGGGCGTTCGCCGCGGCGTTTCTTGTGGGGACGGCATCGGCAGTAGTGTGGCAGCATGCAGCAGCAGGACGTCGAACAGCTCGTGGAGCAGGTCGCGCAGCAACTGGGCCGCGGTCTCTCACTCGAGGATCTCGACGGCCAGCTGCTCGCCTACAGCTCCAACCAGTCGCACGCGGACCGGGTCCGGGTGAACTTCCTGCTCAGCAAGCGCGTCCCGGTGGACGTCAGCGCCTGGCAGCTCTCGCACGGGATCGCAACGGCGGTCCGCCCCGTGGTCGTGCCGGCCAACGAGGAGCTCGGGATGCTGGGCCGCGTCTGCGTCCCCCTGCTGGTGCGGGGCTTCCGGGTGGGGTACCTCTGGGTCCAGCTCGACGCCGATGAGCCGCACGCGACAACGGTCCTCTCCCAGCTGCCCGGGGTGGCCAACGAGCTGGAGCATCTCTCGGCCCTGCTGCTGGAGTCCAACACGGCCGAATCAGAGTTCCGCCGCCGCCGCGAACAGGAATTCCTGGCCGCCTGCCGGGGCGAGTCCAACGCCGTCGCGGCCGTGGCGGGCTGGAAGGAAGTCCAGGGGCGCGGACCGTGGCAGCTGGTGACGGTACTGGATGCCGACGGCTGGGCGGAGGGCTCGGACCCGATCGCCTCCACACTGGTCCACCGCTCCGCCGCGCTGCAGGCCACCATCGGCGTGGACGCCACACTGTTCAGCGCCGGCACGGAAACCCACGCCGTCGTCCTGTTCAAGGAATCGACCGGCCGTGCGAACCACGCCCAGGTGCTGGTCCATTACCAACTGGAGCTGGCCAAGCGGACCGGCCGGCCGGTCCACCGGATCATCCTGGGAACCTCCAAGGGTTTCGCGCGGCCGCGCGAACTCGCCGATGCGTACCGGCAGTCCCGGCAGGCCGCACAGGCCGCTGCGGTGGATCCCCAGCTGGGAGAACTCGTGGACTGCCGCTCCACCGGTATCTACCAGCTGCTGGCCTCGGCCGGCGGCGGGGCAGGGGCGTGGGCTGACGCGGGCTCGGTCTATTTCCGCCTCCTGGAGGACCATGACAGGAACCACGAGCTGCTGCCGGTGCTGGAGCTGTTCTACGACAATGACGGTTCTGTCCAGGAAGTGGCGGACAAGCTGCACCTGCACCGGAGCAGTATCTACAACCGCCTGGGCAGGATCCGCCAGCTGCTCGGCGTCGACCCGCTCAAGGGGATGGTGCGGCTGGAACTCCACGCGGCATTGAAGGCGCGGCGCTGGGCGGAGCGCCCCAGGATCTAGGCGGGCGTGGGGCGTTGGGTGGTGCCGCGGCCCTCACTGCCAGCCACGATGTGCCACCCTCTGCACTCATCCACAATCCAGGCGTAACCCCGGCCTTCTCCGCGTTTCCGCGCAGGGCCGGGATCGTTGTTTGATCCTTATCACGCCGTCACGCCGTCACGAAGCACCCGCGGCACCGTCATCCCCGTGGCCAGGAGCGCCGTCGACGGTACTGTTCTTCTTCTGCTTTTCCAGCCAGGCCATGATATCGGCGAGCCGGATCCGCCGGTGCGTGCCCCGGTATTCCACCGGAATTTCCCCGCGGTCCGTCATGTTCCGCAGGTAGGTGTGCGAGATCCCGGCCAGCTCGGCCGCCCGGGACGTGGTCAGCATTTCCTCGACGCTGCTGACCGTCACCGCCTCACCCCGGCTGAAGCGCGCCAGCAGGTCCACGACGGCGTCCCGCGCCTGGGGCGGCAGCCGGTGGACGGTGCCGTCGACGAACACCGTGATGTCGTCGCTGCCGTTGAGGGCGTAGCGGAGTGTCTGCGCGTCCTCAGCCGGAAGGGCGGCCGTCACCCGGGGAGCAATCAGTGTCATGGAGTGCATCCTAGCGCCCCCGGGTTCGGTCTCACACTGCACCTGCCTGCTGCGGCGCTACAGCCCGAGTTCTTCGAGGACCGGCAGCTTCGCCCGGACCCAGGCGCGGGCCTCGGCGGCGCTTGGCGCAGAGAGTGCCAGTTTGGCCAGTTCCTGCGCCTCGGCCAGGGTGACGGTCTTCAGCACGGCCGCCACGGCGGCGAGGGACCGGGCGGTCATGGACAGGGTCGAGACGCCGAGCCCGGTCAGGACGACCGCGAGGGCCGGGTCCGCGGCGGCCTCGCCGCAGACGCCGACCGGTTTGTGGTGGCCCTCTGCAGCGGAACCTTCCACGGTCAGGCCGACAAGCCGGAGCACGGCGGGCTGCCACGGGGTGTTCAGCGCCGCGAGCGGCCCGAGCTGGCGGTCGGCGGCCATGGCGTACTGGGTGAGGTCGTTGGTGCCCAGGCTCGCGAAGGCCACCTCCCGGAGGATGGCCTCGGCAGTGAGCGCCGCGGACGGGACCTCCACCATGACGCCCGGAGTCTTGATTCCGGCCTCGGCACACAGCACGGCGAAACGGGCAGCCTCCTCCGCGGTCGAAATCATCGGCGCCATCACCCAGACGTCCGCCTCGGACTCCTGCTCGGCCCGGGCTATGGCCTGCAGCTGGCGCTCCAGTACGCCGGGCGTGGTGAAATCGGTGCGGTAGCCGCGGACGCCGAGGGCGGGGTTGGGCTCAGTGGCGTCGGTGAGGAAGGGCAGCGGCTTGTCCGCGCCGGCGTCGAGCGTCCGGAGCACCACCTTCTTGCCCGGGAACGCGTCGAAGACGCCCTTGTACGCGGCGGCCTGCTCATCCACGGTGGGCTCGGTGTCCCGCTCCAGGAAGCAGAACTCGGTCCGGAACAGCCCCACACCCTGCGCGTTCAGCTTCGCGGCGGCCGCGGCATCCTTGCCCCCGCCGACATTGGCGAGCAGCGGCACCAGGTGGCCGTCTGCCGTTGCGCCGGTGCCGTCAAAGTCCGCCAGCAGCGAGGCAGTGGCGGCCCAGTGCTCGGCGGCGGCGCGCTGCGAGTCGTCCGGGTCCACGGTGATCAGGCCGGCGGCGCCGTCCACATAGACCTCTGCCCCGTCCGGAAGCTGGTCGACGCCGGCCGCGGCCACGACGGCGGGGAGGCCCAGTGAGCGGGCAATGATCGCGGTGTGGGACTGCGGTCCGCCGCCGGCGGTGAGCAGCGCCAGGATCTTCTCCGGATCCAGGGTGGCGGTGTCCGCCGGTGCGAGGTCCTCGGCGATCAGGATGAACGGGGTAGGCGAGGACGGGATGCCCGGGGCCGGGACGCCGCGCAGTTCGGCCACAATCCGGGCCCGGACGTCCAGGACGTCGGTGGCCCGTTCCGCCATGTAGCCGCCAAGGTTGTGCAGCATTTCCGAGACGGAGGCGCCGGCTTCCCAGATGGCGCGCTGGCCGGAGGTGCCGCGGGCGATCAGTTTGCCCGCCGACTTCAGGAGCATCGTGTCCGTCGCCATCAGCGCCGTGGCTTCCAGGACCGCCTTGCCGTCGCCGCTGACCGTCTCGGCCCGGGCCTTCAGCTCATCGTGGACGGCCCTCGCCGCCGTCTTCAATGCCGCGGTCGCTTCCTCGGCCGTGACGCCGGCCGGCAACTGTTCCCCGGCGGGCGGTTCGCTGACGGGTTTGGGCATCTGGCGGATGGTTCCGATGATGCGTCCGGGGCTGACGCCTACTCCTGGGAAGTTCTGCACTGAAGGTCCTCATTCTCTGCCGTGGGGCGGTAAGCCGGTGAGTCAGGTACCGCCGGAGCCGGCCGTCCGGCGCGGTCCGTCGGGCGGGCCCGCCGACAGCTACGCCAGCGGGCGGATCCCGATACCTGAAAAAATTGTATGTGATGCAATCTGGAGCCGTACATCGAGCGGAAGCTCTTCACGGTGAACACCGGGTACGCCGCGGCCGCCTGCTTCGGGGTTGACGCCGGGCTCGGGAAGGTCTCCGAGGCGATGGCCGACCAGGACGTCGTCGCCGATGTGCGCGCCGTCCGGGACGAAACCAAAGAGCTGTTGGTGGCCAAAGCACGGCTTCAACCGTGACGAGCAGGAGGCTTGCGTCCAGAAAATCCTGGGCCACTTCTCCAACCCGCACCTGCCGGACGCAGCCGAGTCCGTTTCCCCCGTTGCCCTATCACTTTTGGCGCCCATACGCTGGTTTTAGCAACCAGGGGTGATAGGGCAACCGGAGGCGGGGCAGGGCTCAGGCCCTGACGGAATCCCTGACGGAATCCTTCGCGGAGCCCTTCGGGACGAAGAGGGTCTCGGCGTGCTCCAGGGACATGCCGTTGGTCTCCGGCACCTTGAACTTCACGAAGAAGAACGACGCCGCCGCGAACATCGCGTACATGGCGTAAGTCAGGGGCAGGGAGGCCGCCGCCATCATCGGGAAGCTCAGGGTGATGGCGAAGTTGGCGATCCACTGGGCGGCCGCGGCGAGGCCCAGGGCGCGGGCACGGATCCGGGAGGGGAAAATCTCGCCCAGCAGCACCCAGACGAGCGGGCCCCAGGATGCGCCGAAGCTGATCACGAAGACGTTGGCGGCAACCAGGGCTGCCGGGCCACACGCGCCCGGCAGCGAAATCGCGTCACCGGTGCCGGT